>JAFYVX010000259.1 GCA_017558255.1 Bacteroidaceae bacterium | reverse complement strand
GTTGGACAACCTGACTAAAGGGAATCGACAAGTTCAATAATCTTGAATTTCCACCATATAATAAATATGGCGCTTGTACTACAATTTCTGTCTACGAAAATCTTTCAAAGAACTCTTTCTTTTATTGCGTAGGAAAACCAACTCCGCCGGTTAGCAGGAGTTGTTCCCGTTTTGCGAGTGCAAAGGTAAGACTTTTCCGCAAACCGGCAAAGAAACACGAAAGAAAATTTAAGAAAATAACTAAAAAGGGGTGTAGAAGGGACAATAAAGGGAAGAATACACCTTATTTATATTATATATAGACGATAACGAAAACGATGACGAAGACGGGGACGATGACGAAAAACGATAACGATGACGATGACGGGGACGAAGACGATGACGAAGACGAAAACGAGGACAAAAGCTGCGAGTAAGCCCACACTGAAGGAAGTAAATTGGGAACAACAGAAACAGCTAATAGCAGTTCCAATGAACAGATAGTAGCGGTTCGCCGAACGGGCAGTAGTGGTTCGATTAACGGCTAATAGCGGTTAGGCGAACCGCTGATAGCAGTAAAACACATTGCTTCTACTTATTTGGAAAGTCCACATTAACCAGTGTCATGTAGGAAAAGTAGTCGGTCTCTTTATTGCCTGCTCCAGACAACAAAGAGACCGATAAAAAAGTTTTTTTGTTTAGGATAGCATCAACGCTCTCTCTTCTGTTCGTAGTCGGCTTTTACGTCCTCATAGAACTGCGCCGTAGATGCCTGGACATAAGGAGCAAACCAGAAGTATCCTATACCAAACGTAAAGATACACAGTATACCCCAACCGATGAAGGTGAGATATAACCAAAAGAGGTCTCCCTTATGACCATTCATCATCTTCATGCTGAGTTCGATAGCCTCGTTGTTCTTCATTTCGGGATTTTCACGCAGAACGAATGGGGTCATAGCATAAGACAAACTCTTGATGATGCCGGGGATGATGAACAACAGAGTCCAAAGGAATGTGTATACCTGCATTAACAGAATGGTGATGAAGATACGGCCAAAGTCCTTGTATCCATCGAAAATACGTGAAACATTGAAAGGATCGTTCTCTCCACGCGCATTTGACAGGAAAGTGACGGTGTAGCCCCAACTCAAGGGAAGCATGAGCAGGGTTGCAACTGTGCCCAAACCTTGCTGAACATACTCAAGTCCACCTACAAGTGCAGAGAATGCCCATGCTACGATACAGTAAACAAAGGTTAGCATGGCAGCCTCTGCCCAATGACCACTCAGAGCAGCACGAGCTGCCGAACGGATTTCTGATGCTGATTTAATCATAATGATGTTTGTTATTTGTGTGTTATTAAATACTTCAATGCAAAGGTAACAAATATTTCAAAAAAGACGCAACCTTCAATAAAATATTTTTGGATACGCTCCACTATCGCAGGCACTCTGCTCGTAATCCGCCTTAACCTCTTCGTAGAACCCGGCAAGAGAGGCGTTAATGTATGGAACAAGCCAGAAATAGCCGATGCCTAGAGTGAAGATACACAGAATGCCCCAACCGATGAAGGTGAGATAGAGAATGAAGAGTTCCATCTTGTGACCTTTCATCATCTTCATGCTGAGATCTATCGCCTTAGTTCCCATTTCCGTATTATCATACAAGATAAAGGGTGTCATGGAGTATGATAAAGACTTAACAAACGCAGAAATAAGAGCAGGAATGAGTACAATCACCCACTCTCCCCCATCGCCTTCCCATACACAAGACGGATTTGGTGATGAGATGCAAGCCACATCATATCTAAGAACAAACCAAAGAATCACAAGATAGACAATAGCACCAAGCAATGCCCACAATATGACATAAAGTTCCTTCACAAACAAGGCTGGAAAAATACGTTTAAAGTCTTTATACCCATCGAACAGGTGCCCGATGTTAAAGGAATCTTCTACACCACGACGGTTCAGCAGGAATATGATACAGAACCCCCACCCCAAAGGTAGGAGCAAAGAAGAGGCGAGAAAACCGGTTCCCAGCCATCTTACCTCCAAGTGCATAACACAAATTCGGGGGAAAGTCGACGAGATAAACCAATAAATTAATGTGAACAATGCTCCCTCTGCCCAATGACCTCTCAGTGTTGCACGGGCAGCCGAACGGATTTCTGATGCAGATTTAATCATAATATAACTATTATTTCATAAAGGCGTAACCATCTGATAGAATAAGTATCGATTCCATGTCAAAGGAGTCCTACTCCACCCACACGGCAGTACCGCTACAGGTGACCATTAGCATGGAACCGCTCTGGCCTATGGCTTCGTAGTCCAATGACACGCTGAGCACGGCATTGGCACCAAGTGCCTTGGCACGCACCTCCATTTCTGCCAAAGCCTCGTTCTTGGCACGACTGAGTACCTCTTCATAAGACTTGGAACGCCCGCCCACCACATCACGGATGGAGGCAAAAAAGTCGCGTATCAGGTTCATTCCGAAAATAGTCTCTCCAGTCACTACGCCCAGATAGCGTGTAACTTGCTTACCCTCAATGTTGGGTGTTGTTGTGATAGTCATATTACTTAGTATTTAATTTGTATTGTGCTGAAACTTCCTCCATGGAGATACCAAGAGTATCCATAAGGGCAAAGACCTCGGGCAACTGCTTCTCGAAGAACTCGACACGCCGCATGGCATAAACCCTTTCGCGTGCTCCAGGCATGACAAACACGCCAAGTCCGCGACGGGAAGCCACCACCTCGTTCTGTTGCAGGTATTCAAAGGTGCGGGTGACCGTATTCACGTTTACCTCCACCTCTGCCGCAAACTCGCGCACCGAGGGAAGGCGCTCGTCCTCACCATATTCCCCAAGAAGTATCCTGTCGCAGATATGGTCGGCAATCTGCAGATATATCGGTTTTTGATTCTTGAATTCCATAAGCACGGGTTTTAGGGGTTGCGACGGGTGGTAATCTGTGCCTTGCAATACAGGCGATAGGTACAACGCCACATGAGGAACAAAAGTCCAGCAAGGAACACATTAAGGACAAGAAGGAGACACCAGGATGGAACGTTCTCAAAGAAACTGATTATGTAGAGGAAATCTGCCGCGTCCCATAAGCAGACAGCACATGCCGATATGAGAACTATCATCAGCAACCATGCCAAAATGTAGAACAAAATGGTATAGGCAATGTTGTGTTTGTATTTCCAGGCATTGAAGAGCGGATAGACAGACATGCCCAATAGCGAGGAAAGGATTATGGCCACATAAGCCCCAAGATGGAAACTCTCGTCAAACACCATGGCAGTTGGCAAGGTCCTATAGAAGTTATTGCACACCTTTGACGTCAGGGACACATATTCATAATCGCCAAAATCGAACGTTACCGCCACAAGTATGGCATTCAATATCTCGGCCAGTCCCACCGACATCAAGAACCACACATGCGCACCCACCAGCACCACGAAGGCATGCCACAGGAAACGCTCGATATTGGAGGCTGGCAGAGTGAGTTCTGCAATCCTGCCCTGACGGTTCCTGAGATTATGAAACATAAAACCGAGGACCACCGTTAAAGCAATGCCGGAAAATACGGATATGATTACTGATATAAATTCCAAGTCCATCAAAAACGAAGAATATGGCTTGCCCACTCCATCGGAATCCGTAACTTTGTCCAACATCTCTATTGCATGATAATACAGCACCGGCAGAATGGAGCATGCCGCTATTGCCATAGCCATCTTGTTGTAGAAGGCACGGTTGATGGTTAGGTCCCAACGTGCCACGGCACAGAAACGTCTTATATCTAAGTTTTTCATTGTTGCAAAGAGTTATGGGTTAATGTATCGACAAACAATTTCTCCAAATCCACGGGTTCTTCATTCTCCACAAGGGACTGGTTGAGCAACACCCTGTTGCGGTCGATGATGACCACATGATCCAGCACACGCTCCACGTCGTGAACCTGGTGCGTGCTCACGATTATTGTCTTCTCGGGCGACATGGCCGTTACGATAGCCTTGCGGAACTGGCTCTTGGAAAGTATGTCAAGACCATTAGTGGGTTCGTCCATAAATAAATAAGGTGTATTAGCCGCCAAGGCAATGCATATGTACACCTTCTTCTTCTGCCCCATGGAAAGCGCACCAAGGTTCACATCGGACGTCATTTCAAAACAGGCAAGGCATTTCTCCATCAGCTCCATGCTGAATTTGGGGTAAAAAGGTGCAATGGCGCTGACGTAGGCAGAAAGGTGTACGGCAGGCAGGTCATACTCCTCGGGCAGGAGGAACATCTCCCTCATCAACTCAGGGCTTCTGTCCTTGCCAGACATGCCATCCACCAGCACTTCGCCCTTTTGGGCATGCAACAATCCCATAATCAGGTACAGCAAAGTACTCTTGCCAGTACCGTTCTTACCAAGCAATCCATAAATCTTGCCTTGCTGGAAATCAAGCGAGAAGTCCTGCAACACAGGAGCCATCCTCCCATAGGCAAAGGTAAGGTCCTTAATAGTTATCATAGTGTCATAGTTTAATAGTACACTGCAAAGATATAGCAAAAAAGGGACAACCTCCAATAGGTCATCCCTTTTTAACTATATTTTAACAAAATGTGCTTTAGCTTACCTTGTTAAGCTTCTTTATGATAGAGAAGATGAACAGGGCTGCAACAACGCAGATTACCATCAATACACCCCATACTATGGTGAGATCCATACCCCACAAGAAACCTGGGATTGCAACAAGCATGTTACCCAAAGCTGT
>JAFYVX010000258.1 GCA_017558255.1 Bacteroidaceae bacterium | reverse complement strand
TAGATGGGACCCATCCATTCGGAGTCGCGCTTTGCCAGATAGTCGTTCACGGTTACCACGTGCACACCGTTGCCGGTCAGGGCATTGAGGAAGACGGGCAATGTTGCAGTAAGGGTCTTACCCTCACCGGTGAACATCTCGGCAATCTTGCCCTGGTGCAGGACGGTACCGCCAAAGAGCTGTACATCGAAGTGTACCATGGCCCACTGCATGTCGTTGCCACCGGCAATCCAATGGTTGTGGTAGATGGCAGTGTCGCCCTCTATGTCCACGAAATCATGTTTGGTGGCAAGTTCGCGGTCGAAATCGGTTGCCTTGACACGGATGTCGGCACTGTTGGTGAAGCGCTCGGCTGTGCTCTTTACGATGGCGAACACCTCGGCACGCACCTCGTCCAGAGCCTTTTCCAGCACGTCAAGAACCTCCTTCTCCATTTTGTCTATCTGCTGGAAGAGGGGAGCACGGTCCTGGATCTCTGTCTGTGGGATGCGCTCCTTGATTTCCGCAATCTGCTGGCGCAGAGGGGCAGCCTTTTCTGCAATCTCCTTGCGGATTTCATGTACACGGGCACGCAATTCGTCATCGCTCAGAGCCTGTACCTTGGGATATGCGTCCAGTACGGCCTGTACCAAGGGGCGGTATGCCTTCAGGTCGCGCGACTTCTTGTCGCCGAAAAGCTTAACTAAGAAATTTGTTATATTCATTGTGTGTTGTTTTATATTCTGTTTTATGTAGTGTGTGTTGTATTAAAAAGGGCCTCTGTGAAGGTCTGGCCTGTTTATGGATGAGGCTGGCGTAGTGGCGGATGCCCGCAACCATTGGGGGAACGTATGCGCAGCACACGTGCTACTGTAGGGGCAACGTAGTCTATGGTAACTGGTGTTTCTATTTTGCGTGGAACAAAATTGCTGCCCATTATGAATAAGGGAAATGCCAGATAGCTCTCCCTGGAGATGTTGTTCCTTTTTGAAGGTGTGGTGCTATTGGTTTCGCTGATTGTCCATCCCGGGTCAATCTGTATCATAATGTCTCCGGAACGTCTGGGGTTATATGCGTTGCGCAATTTTGATATGCCTGGTGTCCATGCACCCAGCGACAACCTTTGGCTGGTGTACACGTCCTTGACTCCCGTCAGCTGGATGAGGAAGGCAGAACTCATTTCCAGCAACTCCGTCAGGTTTACATTGCGCTGCTCGATGTACTTGAGGTTGAGATATATTTCGTTTCCCAGACTACTCTCCACCCAGTTCCCCTGTCCATACACGGCTATAAGGTACATGTTCAGAAGCATTTCTGCTCGTCGCATGTCGAAGGTTCCGGTAGGGATGCGGTAACGTGATAGACCGGAAGATGCAGGCTCGTTGCAATATCCTGTGCTGGTAACGACAAAAAGGGCATTGCCTTTGCCTATTTTGTTTTCCACGTCGTCAATCAGCTGCCCAAGAGCACTGTCCAGACGTACGTATGTGTCCTGGAGCTCCATAGGACATTCCGATGCAGAGCGATGGTCGAAATTGCCTGCATAGTATGTCACTGACAGCATGTCGGTGATAGGGTCCATGCCCATTCCGGTGGAAGCGATGCTGTGCAAGGCAAAGCGGTTGACCTCCTCGTTGAGCATGCCGCTGGTTTTGAACTGACTATAGGCACGGTCACCTTTGAACCTGTGTGTGAACGAGTTCTTCTTGCTTCCGGAAATAAAATAGTTGAAATTGCCTGCAATATCATTGACAGGTACCCAGACTATGCTGTTTATGCGATCAGGTAGAGACTGGTATCTGTTGTACTTCTGGGCCCAGAACGGAAACTCTCCATAATAGGATGATGAACACCATTCTCCGGTATGGTCGTTTAGCCAAAAGCATGCGTCTGCTGCATGTCCGGCAGATAAGATGGCTGCATCGCGGAAGGGAGACACGCTTATGACAATGCCTCTGCCTTCTGTGGCAACTTTCAGCTCGTCTCCTATAGTTGAGACACTCAGGTGTACAGGTGATGAGGATTCTGTCGTGTTGAGACCACTATGGTTCTTGTCGTCCACGCAGAAGACAGGTCGCAGGCTTTGGCGGTCCAACCAACTTTCTGCAGGTATGCCATTGTTGTATGGAACCGTACCGGAATGCAGGCATGCGGTGGAGCTGGCGCGGTCGGGATGGGCAAACGGATACTCCGCCTGTGTGTAGACACATCCGTCCTGCATAAGCCTGTTGAATCCTCTCTCTCCAAAAAGGGGAGAAAATGCCTCCAGGTAGTCAGAGCGCAACTGGTCTACCATCACATTGACGACTAATCGCGGCTGTGTGGGGGCATTCTGAGCTTCTGTCGCGCAAAATGATAGCAGGACGGCCAGAGTGGTAAATAGTCTGTTGTATGTTGAGTAATGACTCATTTCTTCTTTTTTGCTGCTTTTTTTCTATTTGTCGCAAGCTTTTTTGCCGGCATGCGGCTGTAGTGAAGGATGTATGAAACTTGTCGCCCGAGCAACGTGCTCAGTACGGGGATTAGCAATAATGGCATTTGTTGGGGCATCCAGGGGATGAACAGCATGAACAGTGCCAGCCATACTGCCATGAAATAATGCCACATTGAACGATGGCCGTGCCATGCAGCCTTGATTATGGATGGCATGAGTATCAGCGGAAGTGGGTTGAGAACTCCTACCAACCAGTTGCTGTCTACTGCGGGGTGTTCTGAAAAGCAGAAAAGGAAAAGGATTATGCAACCGGCGGCACCATGTAATAGCATCAGCATGGCATCCAACGGCCAAAACATTTTGCGGGTATAATATTCAACCAGCAGTACTATAAGACTTACGGCAAAACAGATCCAGCCGGTTTGCCAAGGGTCCAGAGGGAAGCTTTTCCCAGTTTGTCGTACAGAATGATTGGGACGTACAAGTGTGTCAGTACTGGCTACCAATTGCCTTGTGTCTTGAAATTCATTGCGTACCACAGCACCGGATAGTGCATTCATGTAGTAGTCGGGGATGAAGCATGTTGCGCGATGTGAAAGCACGGTGTCTACATCAGCTCCCAAAAGCAGGTCGTTGCCGTCTTGGGACCAGGGATAGTCTCTCGTGTACTCGTGCAGGATGTTGCGGTATGTAAGAAGGGTGTCTTTCCATGCGTAGACCAACGTGCCCTCGATGCATGAGTCTATACAGTCCATCACACGTGTGGTGCAGTTGTTCTTCAGGAAATTATAACGGTAGGTGCGGTTCTCCGGAGTTATGTTCGTGTATAGGTAATCCGCTATCTTCCTCGCTTCGGAGTCGGTGAGATTCAGCCTCTGAGCCACTACGCTACTGCCTCTCCTCTCATATTCCCCGGTGAAGTATTCCCATGGACTTGCCATACAGATGTAGTCGGTGTGTCCAAGTACGAATTTCCATGCGAAATAGTCGGTATTGAAGTCAAAAACGCCATAGTTGAACACATGGTCGGTGCCCCTCCTTTTGTCCTGTACTCGGATGGCTGTGTGCCCGTAAAGCGAGTATACCTCCTGACCGGGTGAGCATGTGATCACGCTTACCACAATGTCTTCTGCCATTTTCGTCGCATTGGCGAATATGGCGTAGAGTAATATTGGAAAAAGGAGCAATATACGTTTCATTCGGGCGCAAAGTTACTAAAAATAAATTGTAATCTCGCAAATGCCTTTTAAAATATATATAAATTAGGTGTCTTCGTTTTAAAATAAAGGGGCATGCTTGCTTAATCAGATCTTTTGCATTACCTTTGTGCACACATAAAACTATACATTCCATTGAACAAAATTAGAGTAAAAATGAATCCGCGTCTGCTTATAGTGATTTTGTCACTTCTGTTCTGTGTGACGGCGCGTCCGCAGAATGGAGGAACATATTCTTCATATTCACGTTTTGGTATAGGTCTGCTTAATGACCAGTCCCAGGGATGGAATCGAGCTATGGGTGGAGTAGGAGTGGCATTGCCTTCAGGTAACAAGCTCAATACTATGAATCCGGCATCCTATGCCCATATTGACTCGCTAAGTTTTATTTTTGATGTAGGCATGTCGGGAAATTTTGGCATGATGTCAATGTCGGGAAACAGCAAAAGGGTGAATAATGCCAGTTTTGATTACCTCGTTGCAGGTTTCCGCCTGCACAAGGGATTGGCCATTTCATTCGGTTTCAAACCCTATAGCACCGTAGGCTATAATTACACGACAGCAAGTGATGAAGTCTATAGAGACGAGATTACTGGTGAACTGGTGCGTAATATGACAAACTATCAGGGCCAGGGCGGACTGAAGCAAGTGTTCTTGGGTTTGGGATGGAATCCGTTTTCCAACTTCTCGATAGGTGCGAATGTGGGGCTTTTATGGGGTGGCTATGACCACCTGATGAGCCAGGTTTTCACAGAAGGTGGTACAACCAGTTCTTCCTTTGATGGATTCAACTTCATACAGCATGCCGATGTGCTTACATATAAGTTGGACTTCGGAGCACAGTATGCCTTTCGTCTCAGTTCCAAGGACTGGCTCACACTTGGCGCAACTGTTGGCCTTGGACATAAGTTTGACGGCGATGCCTTTTTGTATAGATTCATGAGCACTGGCGATACCCTAAGTGTTGATGGCGAAAAGAATGGTTTTGACATTCCCATGAGTTATGCTGGTGGTATTGCCTGGCAGCACAAAAACAACCTGCTTGTTTCTGCCGATGCGCATTATCAGAGTTGGGGTGAATGCCGCGCACCGGTAATGCAAATAGTCAATAACACCGTTACGTATCCCAGCTCCGACAGGATGTACACGGATCGTTATTCTATCAATGCCGGTGTGGAGTATACTCCAGATCCCATGGCAACCAGAGGATACTTTAAGCGTGTCAGGTACCGTGTGGGTATGTCGTACAGCAGTCCGTATATGAACATTGCACAGGGTGGCGGAACATCGGAATCCTTCCTCGAAGGTCCCTCTGAAATAAGTGCCAGCCTTGGTTTTGGTCTGCCTATTTCTGCCCGCAGAGCCAATGGCTCCATGATTAATCTGGGAGTACAGTGGTTGCGCCGTGCCTCCACCTCAAAGAATCTGATAACAGAAAATTATGTTATGCTGAATCTCGGCGTGACTTTCAACGAGCGTTGGTTCATGAAGTTCAAGATTCAGTAGGCCAAAGCATGGGTTCAGATTATACCAGTTCCAATCGTTCGTATCTACGCATCTCATCTCTTTTGGGGATGGGGTGTGTCATTGTGCTGCTATTCTGCTTTGGTTGCACTTCGGGTAGCACACGAGGTTCGCAAAAGGCACATACTGCAGATTCCCTGCCATTTATGCACAGTGTGGGTGTAAGCACGCTCATTTCTGATTCTGGCGTAATACGCTATCATCTTGTTGCGGAAGAGTGGGACATATATACGCCCGTCAATCAGGCCGCTACATGGAAATTTATAAAAGGAATGCTGATGCTGCGTCTGGACGAAGCATTTGATGTGGACCTTTATGTGCAGGCCGATACTGCCTATCTCCACAACCAGCGGTTATGGGAACTTAGAGGCAGGGTTAGGATACGCAACGTCCAGGGAACCAGATTCAATACAGAGGAACTCTATTGGGACTTGAACAAGCACGAGATGTGGAATCATACCCATATGACTATCATCACTCCGGAACGAACCCTGGAGGGAACGGAATTCC
Organism: Bacteroidaceae bacterium; assembly: GCA_017558255.1. Lineage (GTDB taxonomy): Bacteria > Bacteroidota > Bacteroidia > Bacteroidales > Bacteroidaceae > Physcousia. The sequence continues at coordinate 7,283 of JAFYVX010000258.1, read as the reverse complement.
GAAGCAATGAAGAGATGACGCGTTATTCAGTGGCAAATTCCAAAGGCGATTTCCCGGTTTCGGATGCAGAAGGTGACAGCCAGGCTTCTGAGGGTGACTCTATAGCTAATGCAGATAATCCTGGCGTTTCAAAGGAAGAACAGGTAAGGGACAGGTCCTCCAGGAAAGAGGAAAAACCTTTTACCGTACTGCCTCCGGCTCCAACAAAATACGATTTCAAAAAAGAGAAATGAATATACCAGACGACTCGTACATATTGTTTGTGAAAATCTTTGCTGTGCTGATGTTCTCCGCATTCTTTTCGGGAACAGAGATAGCTTTCGTATCCAGCAACAAGATGCGCTTTGAGATGGACCGTGAGGAAAGCGGAATCACATCGCGGATAATTGATATTTTCTACAAGCATCCCAGCAACTTCATTTCCACAATCTTGGTGGGTAATAACATTGCGCTTGTAATATATGGTATATTGATGGCAAAACTCATTGAAGGCTTGGTCTTGCAGACCATAGTCAGTACCATTATCGTACTTTTTACAGGTGAGTTCCTTCCCAAGACCTTATTCCGCATCAATCCCAACCGCATGCTTCGTTTGTGTGCCATACCTGCGCTTGTATTCTATATCCTGCTATGGCCCATCAGCAAGTTTACCAGCGGACTCTCGCATATCATTCTCTTTCTCTTTGGTATGCGTGTGCCTAAGGAGAAGGAAGATCAGGGATTCCGTAAGGCCGACTTGGATCACCTGATACAGAGCAATATAGAAAATATAGATGATGAGGACCTCATTGAGGATGAGGTGAAGATATTCCAGAATGCCCTTGATTTCCGCAATGTAAAGGTTCGCGACTGTATTGTTCCTCGTACGGAGATTGTTGCTGTGGGTATGGATGCCACATTAAACGAGATACGTAGCCAGTTCACCGATAGTGGAATATCCAAACTTGTCATCTACAAAGAGGACCTTGACGATATTGTAGGCTTCCTGCATTCCAGCGAGATGTTCCGTTTGAAACCAAACGATGACTGGACCAAATGCATAAGGGAAACACCTATAGTCCCTGAGACGATGTCGGCACAGAAGCTCCTCTCCACATTGATGGGGCAGAAAAAGTCTATAGCAGTGGTTGTTGATGAGTTTGGCGGAACATCTGGTATCGTCACCGTTGAGGACTTGGTGGAGGAAATCTTCGGCGAGATAGAAGACGAGCACGACAGCAACAAGTACATAGCCAAGCAATTGCCTACCGGTGAATACCACATTTCTGCACGAATGGAGATAGAGAAGGTGAATGATCTTCTTGATTTAGATCTCCCTGAGAGCGATGACTATCTGACTGTTGGCGGATGGATTTTGAACGAGTATCAGAGTTTCCCTAAACTGAATGAGGTAATCGTTTGTGGAAACTGGCAGGTGAAGGTCATTAAAAAGACCGCCAGCAAGATAGAGGAGGTTGTTATCTCACGTAAATAGTTTCTCGTTCCCGGCAACTGGTGTTTCCTCACTCTTTTCCTGTCAATCGTTGGCCTCTTCGGCAATGAGTTGGCGGTATGCTTCCGATTTGTTCGTTAGTACTCTGGCATAGGAGCATTGGGGAATTATCATACAACCTTTTTCCTTGGCATATTCAATTACCGCTACTACAAGCTGGCGGCCAATTCCGCGTCCTTCTATGTAGGCATAGGTGTGGGTAATTGTTATTGTCTGTTCTTCCTGATCGTACTCTATCCTGCCCACTTCCTTGTCGTTTTCCTCAGCACGGAATATATTAAGTTCGGGGATGTGATGTATTGTTACCATAATAATAATATATTGAGAGAGAACATCGGTTAATACCATGCAAATATAATGCTTTCTGTATAAAAACGACAACATTTTGCCGGTATTGTTCAGTCTGCCACGTATTATATCATTCCAATATATGTTTTTTTATGTGTATTGCGTATTGTCGGGTTTGCTTATTAATCTATTTATAAGTATATTTGCATCCGTTATTGCAATAGATTTAATCCAATTAATTTTATAAGAAAGATGAAACGACGACTTATCTCTCTTCTGCTTGTGGCATTTTCCTTTGTCATAGCATTTGCCGGACCTGTGGATCTGGAACAAGCCAAGGGCAAGGCAGCCAGGTTTATGAAGGAACTGAACGGCAGCCGCATTGCTCCTGATGCCGGTGCCGAGTATGCACCTGTCCGTTTTGTCAAAGGTGTAGGAACCAAGACAGATGTTCCTGCATACTATGTGTTCAACGCACAGGACGATTGTGGTTTTGTGATAGTTTCGGGAGACGACAACACTGATGAGATTCTCGGCTATTCCACCAACGGTTCCTTCGATATGGAAAGCATGCCGGAGAATGTGAAGGCATGGCTTCAGGGCTACGCCGAACAGATTGCCATGCTGGAGACTTATGCTCCACAATATCGTGCGTCCATGCAGAGCAGCTCGCAATGGAATGCAATCTCCCCACTTACACGTACGAAATGGAATCAGGACAGTCCATACAACAACATGTGTCCCAAGCATGAAGGCAAGAGAAGCGTTACCGGATGCACGGCTACAGCCATGGCTCAGATAATGAAGTATCATGAGTGGCCCCAGACAGAGACATCTCCCATCCCAGGATATACTACGGAGACGGCAAGACTCGTTCTAAAGAGCCTTTCTGCCACTACCTTCGACTGGGATGCTATGCGCGATTCCTATGGTATGGATGCTAAGGGTGATGCCGTGGCCGAATTGATGCTGTATTGCGGTCAAGCCATAAAGAGTGACTATTCCAAGGATGCGACAGGAGCATATACTGCCGATGTTGCCATTGCCCTGCAAAGGTATTTCGACTACGATGCCAATATTGAGCAGAAGAGACTCTATCACTATAGCCCGAGCGAATGGGAAACCATAATATATGAGGAACTGAAGGCTGGCAGACCTGTCTACCATGCTGGATACTCCATGGGTGGCGGACATGCATTCGTGTGCGACGGATACGATGGCAACGGCATGTTCCATTTCAATTGGGGCTGGGGTGGCTCTTACGACGGATACTACAAACTGAGCCTGATGAATCCCGGAGTGGGAGGCGTGGGAAGCGGTTCTGCCGATGGTTATGCTTATGGTCAGGAAATCATCATCGGCATACAGCCTCCAACCGGTGAAAAGGCAAAACCCAAGTATTTGCAACCCGATGCCGAGCAGATTGTAAACAAGAGCATATTCAGTTACTTCCTGAACCCTTATGCAAGTTCCTTGACTGCTGATGCCGGTTTTGCAATTATAGACGAGGAAGACAATATAGTACGACGTCTAAAGGCCGTCGCCCTTACGGTAGGAGGCAATTTCGCTGATTATTCCAAGTATGTCGGTCTCGACCTGGAATACGAGGCAACGAGCCTCACTCCTGGTAAATATCGCATTGCCACGGTGTGCCGTCCCAGAGGTTCTGTCATCTGGAAGCGTGTGGGCAGCAGCCAAAAGTATTTCGAGGTTACAAAGGATGAAAACGGACGTATCTCCGACATAACACTGCATCCCAGGCAGAAGGTGGCCGTGAACGAGATTAAGTGCACAGGAAACCTGGTTGCCGGAGCCAAGCAGAATGTAACCGTCAGCTTGCAGAACCAGGGCGATGAACTTAACACCACATTCTATCTTTTTGCCAGCACGGATGAGAATCCTGGAGAAGCACAGAGCCGTACGGCAGTGCTGATGAAGCAGGATGAGCAAGCCGAACTGACCCTGCATTTCACTCCGCAGACGGAAGGAACATACAACATCTGGCTGTCTGATGACGCCAACGGACAAAACCGCCTGATGCATATCCGCGACTCTGTAATGCCTGCTCCCAAGCGTGCTTCCAACCTAAGTCTGCTCAGTTGTGTGCCAGACAAGAACAATGTCAGTGCCAAGGTGCGCATCAAGAACAATAGCAGCGAGGGGTATTACAGAGGTATAGTTGCCATACTCTTCGAGGACCTGTATGATGATAACACCCTTTACGGTACTGAGGTGCAGGAATTGCCTGGCGACATAGAAGCAGGGAAAATAAAGACTTTCGACTTCAAGTTCCATGGCGCAGAGAGTTATAGCGATTGTGCTGTATATGTAGGTTACTACAAGAAGCATACCGATACCGGCTATACGCAGTTGGGTGACTACGTTTTCTTTACAACAGGAGATACCCCGGTGCATGATATTGGTGAAACCCCAGCCGGACAAGAACCGGCATACAGACTTGACGGTGTCCGTCTGCAGGACCTAAAGCACAAGGGAATCATCATACGTAATGGAAAAATACAGTTGCAAAAATAGTACACGGATCCTCTCTGGAAAACACAGAGCATAGTCGTCAATACAAGCCCTCGCCACCATGGCGGGGGCTTTGCTGTTAGCTGATATGAGTATATGCCTTCGGCTCACCTTTAAACCGTAAAAAAAAATATTGGCATCGTGAGACAGATGCCAATATCCTTATAGTATATATTACGAATTAAATCTATTGCTTACTTCTCCAGAGTCAGACCCAGGTACATGCCGTCCACCTTGTTGGCAAGACCTGCAATGGTGGTGATGGTGGAGTTATTGGCTGCTGAACCTGCTGCTGATACAACCTTTGAGATGAAGTCCAGAAGTTTGTCGGCCTTGAAGGACAACTGTATGTTGGTGAGGTTCACCTTGCAGTTCATCTTGAAACTTGTGTACTTGCTGAGGTTGCTGCCTGATGTGAACTTGCTCAGTGTGCTGCTTGCCAGGTTGATGGTCAGGTCGCTTTCGGTCACGCTCCACTGGAACGAGATGTTCTTGCTGCCGTATGCCACCTTGCCTGTGCCGTCCTCGTTGAAGGTCATCTTCATCTTGCCTGCGGTGAAACCGATTTTGTCCAGATAGGTCTGCAGTTTGTCTTCGACGGCCTTTCCTGCTGCCATGCCACCAACGTTGGTGAGCATGTCCTCACTTTCAAATACTACGGCAGGTCGTGTATAGTTCCATGTGCCGATGAGGCTGTTCTGGTTTACTTTGTCTGTGCCCAGGAGCCCAGCAACAAAGTTGCCCAATCCGCCCAACAGGCTGCTTGACGAACTTGTGCTTGAAGTGTTCTTGGTAGAGTCGGCCTGCTCGGTCTTGTTTGAGGAACCAAGTCCCTTGAGAAGGTCAAGTACGTTTTGTGCACTGCTCTGTGCTACGCCTATGGTGAGCATGGCAGTAATGATGAGAAGTGTCCTTTTCATAATGCGTATAGTATTATTTGAGTTAGTATTATTGGTAATGTCAGTGTCAGAAGGGTAATGAACTGTGCCGTGGGCGAACCGACTTCGCTTCGTGGCGCACACAGAAGCAGGGTGGGGTAGATGAGCAGGGCTACTGCCATTGTCCAACCGACCAGTCTTTGCCACGGTAGTGTGCCCATTGCCACTGGGAGCATCAGTATGAGTATGCCTGGCAGAAGCATGAGCATGGCAGCGATGTACTTTGCCCGGTACACGGCACGAAGGTTGTGCAGACGTGTGTGAAGCAGAGGCAGGTATGCTTGTTCGTAGCCCAGACGTGCTGTAAGCAAGGGCAGTGTTGGGAAGGTGAGCGTATGCAGGACGGTGAAGTCGGTGTACAGTTCCATGTCCAGGGATATGCTAATCCCCGTTAGAACAAGCGCCGATACGAGCCCGTTCCTTATTTTCTTTCTCAGTTCCGGATGCCTTGTTCTCAGCTTGAATTCGCACGAGAGGAAGGCACCTTTGTCAAGCATGCCAGGCAGGCGGTGCTGTGTTTCCTTGCCTTTGGTAAGGTGCAGGTAGGCATGCCAGCATGCCAGATAGACATAACCGCTCAGTATGAACCATCCCAGCAACCACCACTCTGTCCACACGGTAGGTAACCATATGAAGTTGATGGGCACGAAGAGCATGCGCAGGAGATATGTCGCAAGCACATGCCATCGCCTTATGGGCAGAGTGCGATATGGTTGCGCGTTGTATGCCGGTGTGCTTTGGCTGAACCAGCGTATTATCTGGTCGGTTATGAGCAGGAACGGCAGACTTTCCCCTATAACTATTCCCGCGGCTTCCAGTGTGCGTGGCAGAGCCAGTGCCATGCTGGTCCAGAGAACGAGTTTCAGGCTCCATACGATGACGTTGCGCTTGAAATGCATACTGCGCCGTTCACGAAGATATTCATGACGGCACAGTTCTGCTATGTTTCTCAGTGCGGTGTTCATCTTGATTGAGGTTGGAGGATTCCAGAGGACGCAAGAGGACGCAAGAGGACGCTCATCAAGCTAATGCAGTCACTTTTCCGTTTTCAACGCCTTTACGGTCTCCTCCAGAGCGGCAATCTTGCTTTCGGCATCGGCCAGCTTCTTCTTCTCCAACTCCACCACCTGGGCAGGAGCATTCTGCACGAAGCGCTCGTTGGAGAGTTTCTTCTCAATGCCGGTCATGAAGCCCTTCAGACGTGCTATCTCTGCCTCGGCCTTCTTGATTTCTGCCTCGGCATCGATGAGGTTGCCCAGAGGCACGGCATATTCGTTGGTACCCACGAGGAAGGCCTGGCTGCCCTCACCCTTCTGTGCCACGTAGAGGATTTCTTCCAGAGTGGCCATCTTGCTGACGATGCTGCCGATGGCAGGGCACTGGGTGATGCGGCTTTCGCCCTCGGCCACTACAACCTCCAATGTGAGAGGTTCGCGCTGGGCTATGTTCTTGCTCTGACGCACGGCACGCACACCAGACACAATCTGCTTCAACTGCTCAAACTCGGCAATCAACTTGGCATCGGCCTCGGTGGGCTTGTCCAGAGCGAGGGTGCTCACCATGATGCTCTCGCCCTCCTGGCGCTCGGCAATGTGCTGATAGAGCTCCTCGGTGATGAAAGGCATGAAGGGGTGGATAATCTGGAGCAACTGCTCGAAAATCTTCATCGTAGCCTCCAGGGTCTTGCGGTCGATGGGAGCCTGGTAGGCAGGCTTAATCATCTCCAGATACCAGCCGGAGAACTCGTCGGTGAACAACTTGAACATTGCCATCAGAGCCTCGTTCAGACGGTACTTGCCATAGAGGTCGTCTATCTCGTTGGCATAGGTACGCAGCTGTGCCTGCATCCACTCTATTGCCTTGATGCTGTGCTCGGGCTGTGCTATTTCGTCGCTAATCTCCCAACCCTTCACCAGACGGAAGGCGTTCCAAATCTTGTTGCAGAAGGCAGCACCCTGTCCGCACAGACTCTCGTCGAAGAGGATGTCGTTGCCCGCAGGAGCAGCCAGAAGCATACCCATGCGCACACCGTC
>JAFYVX010000257.1 GCA_017558255.1 Bacteroidaceae bacterium | reverse complement strand
GTAGGCATGATACTGCTCCGCAACGCTCTGGGTAAAGACTCCCAGATGCTGGGACTCTTTGCGGTCCGCGTAGTTTTCTATCGGACCACGGCCGTAGTAGTTGACCACGTCGTACTCCTGAGGCATTACCCACTGCATGCCGAAACGTGTGGGCATGGGCTTATGCCTGGCCTCCTCGTTTACATCGAGATGCTCCTTGACGGTAAGATTGCCATCGGCATATAATATATATGTAAGCGTAAGGCTGGCATCCATGCGAACTATATCCATCTTTACGGTTACACGTGCCGAGGTCTGGTCCTGTTCCATGCTGATGGACTTAAGTGCAAAGGAAGGATTGCGCCATGCCTGCACCCTGTTTATTACACCAGCTCCGCCGCCGTAATCGTTGTCGGTAGGAGCACGCCAGAAGTTGGGCACTACACCATGACCGTCAGCCAGCAAGGGTTTGCCATGCATGTCCACATAATCTATCATACCTGTACGTCGATTTATGGTAACGGTCATGCCCTGTGCTGTCATTTCGTAGCATGCCAGCATACTGTCCACCTGAACTATGCCTGCAGGTGCAAATTCTGCGTTCTCCTGAGCGATGGCCTGGGCAGCATAGGCATCCTGCAAAGGCAGTTGCTGGTGTGCTACCACATAACCAGCAGGCAGCATTGCATCGTCGTTTTTCAAAACAAATTCAACATTAAGCATTACATCCTTTGCAGGATTCTCTGCCAGAATCTCCTTTATTATATTACCCTGTATCCTCACTGGAGTGGTTTTCTGCTGCGGAAGCACCACCTTGTCCAGTGTCGTCTGATTTGCTTTCTTTCCATCAACCAAAACGCTCACAGACATACGTATGTTATCAGAACCTGTAAAGAACTTCTCGTTGTAGACAGAGAGCGTACCCTGTTCCAAGTCGATGTTCTTTACCCAGTAGTCCTGATAGCCATACTGCACCTCGTAGGCATGAGGATGGAACGAACGGTCTGGAGCAACAATGCCATTGCAGTTGAAATTGTGGTCAGAGGCAGGATAGCGGCCGGAGTCACCGCCATACATCCATATCTGGTTGCCGGTAACCTTACTCTTGCCGCGCACGGCCTGATCCACCATGTCCCAGATGAATCCGCCCTGATATGAAGGATACTTTCGTGTCAGGTCCATATAATGCATGAAACCGCCCATGGAGTTGCCCATGGCATGTGCATATTCGCACTGGATGAGCGGACGTGCAGGATTCTGCTTGCTGTAGTTCTCGCAATCCCTGTACTCGTAGTACATGGGGCAGAACACGTCGGTCTCCTTTGCCAGGCCTGCACGCTCGTACTGCACAGGACGTGTATTGTCCAGTGCCTTGATGGCATGGTATGCATCCTTGAAGTTGTCGCCATGTCCGCTCTCGTTGCCCATGCTCCAGAAGATGATGGAGGGATGATTCTTCTGAATCTCAACGTTGCAGATGTTGCGCTCCACAATGGCCTTACGGAAGTCGGGGTTCTGCGCCAGGCGTGTGCGGTCGTAGCCCATGCCATGGCTCTCGAAATTGGCCTCGGCGCAGACATATATACCGTATTCGTCGCAAAGCTCATAGAAATAAGGATCGCACGGATAATGACTGGTACGCACCGCGTTGATGTTCAACTTCTTCATGGTGCGTATGTCTTCCAACATTTGTTCGCGGCTGATAACGTAACCACCATCGGGGTCCATTTCATGACGATTGGCACCCTTGATGAGGATGGGTTGGCCGTTGAGCAGCACTTGTCCGCCCTTTATCTCGATGTGGCGGAATCCCACCTTTTGGCATATGCTCTCTATGGCACCTTCTGCATCTGACAGTGTCACGAACAGAGTGTAAAGATTGGGAGTTTCTGCTGTCCAGGGACGAACGTTGGTTATGTCGGTTGTGAATGCGGCCTTGGCTCCAGACAGTTTCTCTGCCTTCTGCCACACTACAGTGCCATTGCCATCATACAGTGTGGCTTTCACCTCCTTGCCCTTGGCGTTTACAGCATCAAGGTCTATGGCAAACTTGCCTGTAGTGAAACTTTCGTCCATATCCTGACTGATATGAATATCCTGGATATGAGCCTTAGGACGGGCATAGAGATACACCTCACGTGCTATACCCGTAAAGCGCCAGAAGTCCTGGTCCTCACCATACGAACCGTCGCACCATCGCATCACCTGCATGCAGATGAGGTTCTTCTCGCCAGGTTTCAGGAACTTGGTTATGTCAAACTCGGCAGCATCCTTGGAGTCTTCACTATAGCCCACCTGCTTGCCGTTTACCCAAAGGGTGAGATTGCTGGTAGCAGAACCCACATACATGATAACGTTCTGACCCTTCCATTCGGCAGGCACCACGATTTCCTTACGATAAGAACCGGTGTAGTTGTTCTTTTCCTCTATGTATGGAGGCTTGGGGGCGAACTGTGTGGCCCACGCATAACCTATATTCTTATATATAATGTCGCCATAACCGTTCAGTTCGAACAGACCGGGAACAGGAAACTCCACCCAGTCATTGTCATTGAACTCGGGAGAGAAGAAACCCTCCGGTGCATCGTAATGGTGGCG
>JAFYVX010000256.1 GCA_017558255.1 Bacteroidaceae bacterium | reverse complement strand
TGACAAGATATTTCTGTACTGTCCTCACCAGTGTAGGAATGAGGTGCACGGAATACGGACACCAATACATCGTCAATTATGCGGTCGGCAGGTGTGTCATTGTTTGCAGATGGGGAGTTTGTGGAAGCATCGCCCTCGGGTTTCAGGATATTGCCATAGTGGAGAGTGTATCCCTTTGCCTGGGTTAGGTCCTTGGAAAAGATACGCGACGTTATGACGATGGCATCGGGCCCCGATACTCTAATTACAGCCATTGCTCCACCTGGAGCTGTGGCAGGTGCACAGATGGTAGACATATATATAGATAAGGTATGTGCCTTTTGGGAAGGAGGCGAGGGTTAGATTCTCTCCAAGACGAGAGAGATGAGATTGTCGATGGTATTCTTGTAGGAGGTGTTCATCTCCTGAGCATAGCGGTTGGCTATTACCATACAGCATGTCATGGCACGATGTCCGAGGATGGAAGAAAGACCGGCAAGAGCTGAGGATTCCATTTCGAAGTTGCATATCTTCATTTCCCGTTGCGAACCGTTGTCATGGGTGAGATATCTGAAGGCCTCGACCTTGGCATTCTGTTCGGGGTCCTGTATCTCCATCCTGATTCTTCTGCCCTGAGGGCCATAGAAACCTCCGCAAGCGATGGTTATGCCACGTACCATGTCGTTGGCGGCAATCTGTTCTATGAGTCCGGCATCCGCCGTTGCCACATATGGAGCCCCCTTCTTGGGAGACCATTGCATGTGTTGGCAGAAGGCCTCTTCAAGTTGCAGGTCGCAAACCTTGTCGCGGTCGGCATAGTAGTTGAGCAATCCGTCGAACCCGATGCTTTTCTCGCTTGCGATGAAGGTGCCCAGAGGGGTTTCTGGTTGCAGACCGCCACAGGTGCCGATGCGCACGAGGGTGAGTTGGCGGAACGTGGGATTGTCCTCGCGCGTCTGGAAGTTGATGTTTGCCAGAGCATCCAGTTCGTTCACAACGATGTCGATGTTATCACAACCTATACCCGTGGAAAGTACGGTGATGCGCTTGCCCTTGTATGTTCCGGTGATGGTGCAGAATTCGCGCGAGGAGATGTTGCACTCCTGTGTGTCGAAATGCGATGCTACGGTCTCCACTCTGCCAGGGTCGCCCACGAGGATGACCTTGTCTGCCAGCTGTTCGGGACGGATGTGCAGATGGAATGCAGAACCGTCGGCGTTTATGATAAGTTCGGATGGTGGGTAAATCATGGTATGTATTTGTTAGGTTGATAGAATAGGGGGGAGAAACGTCGGAAAAGTATTATCTCTGCTCGAAGGTACGAATCTCCTTTTCCAGCGAAGCAATATCTATGATAAGAATCTCGTATCTCTCTTCCAAAGGCATTATTTCCTCTGAGAGTTTAGGCTTGTCCTGTTCATTTGCTTCGGAATACTGTTTTCTGAGGATATCCAGTTTCCTGTAAGCCTCGTCACGTTCCGTCATCATCTTTAGCCATCTTTCCGCGAGTTTCCTGCTTTCATTGTGGCGGAATTGGGCAAGATTGGTATATGTAATCATATCGTTGATAACGAAGCGGAAGCGGTTGGTGCTAATCTTCTTGGTCTTGTTTCTGATTGAAAGCAAGCGGTCCTGCGCTTCTGCAACACGGTTCTTATCCACCCATGTATCCTTGATGCTGCGTATGTCGGCATAGGCAACAAGCGTGTCGTATCCCAGTTCGCCGGCATTGTAAATCCTGCGCACCTCATTGGGTATGAAGCAATACACGCAAACCGTATCGGCATTCTGGCCTCTGTCTGTCACGAACCATCCGAGCTGGTTGAATTCGTCAACGACATACAGATAGTCGTTGCCAGGAGAATTGAAAGGCATGCCGATGTTTTCCGGTTTCAGAAAACACTGGTCGTCGTCGTCCCATCGGGTCATGTAGATGTCGTAGCCACCAAGACCCTCCTCGCTTTTAGAAGCATAGTACATGGTGACGCCGTCAGTAAGCATGAACGGATAGTTCAGACTAACGGAATCCTCAAGTCCTGGCAATGCTACACGCTTGGACCACTTCTGGCCAATCATTTCGCTGGCATACAGATTGAGAACAGAGGCACTATTGGGTTGCGCATAGATAATCTTGTCGCCCAGCTGCGAGCAGAACAGGGCGCAATCCAAGGTGTCCTTCTCGGAAGAAGCGAAGAACTTGTTGTACGGATGCACACTTCCACTTTCGTTGCCAAGGCTGAGCACATCCATCACCTCCGACTTTTTCAGCAGAATGGAATCTATGAAGGTAACGCGCTCAATGGCCTGCAACTTACGGTCGTACTTTTCCCTACGTGCCATTTCCGCCAGTTCCTCGGGTGTGGGAGGAGGCGGAGTCTTTGCTCTCCTTCTGCGCTGGGCAGAAGCGCCCAGCGTCAGGAGGATGAGAAGTGCGAATATGAATAGTTTCTTCATGTCAGCGGTTTGAAGTGTGTGGGAGAGTGTGTTTACTTTGAGAGGTACTCGTGCATTGACTGGGCAGCACGGCGACCATCGCCCATTGCCAGGATTACGGTAGCACCACCGCGCACGATGTCGCCACCGGCAAAGATGGTGGGCAGGTTGGTCTGCATGTTCTCGCCCACCACGATGGTGTTCTTGCGTCCAAGTTCCAAGCCCTTGATAGAGGTGGGAACGATGGGGTTGGGAGACACACCCACGGCAACGATGGCCTGGTCAATGTCAAGAGTTACGGTAGCACCAGGTATGGGCTGAGGAGAGCGACGGCCAGAAGCATCGGGCTCGCCAAGTTCCATCTTCTGCAACACTACGGCACGCACGGCACCGCTCTCGTCGGCAAGATATTCCAAGGGGTTGTGCAAGGTGAGGAACTCGATGCCCTCTTCCTTGGCATGCTTAACCTCCTCCAGACGGGCAGGCATCTCTGCCTCTGAACGACGGTAGACGATGTAGACCTTCTCTGCACCCAGACGCTTGGCGGTACGGCAAGAGTCCATTGCGGTATTGCCACCACCAACTACCATAACGCTCTTGGCAGGGTTGATGGGAGTGTCGGTATCGGGATTGGATGCATCCATAAGGTTCACACGAGTGAGGTACTCGTTGGATGACATGATGTTGATGAAGTTCTCGCCGGGGATGTTCATGAAGTTGGGCAAACCTGCACCAGAACCCACGAAGATACCCTCGAAGCCCTCAGCCTCCAGTTCCTTCACTGAGATGGTCTTGCCCACGATGCAGTCCTTGATGAAGTTAACGCCAATCTTGTGCAGGTTGTCAATCTCCACGTCCACAATCTTGTTGGGCAAACGGAACTCGGGAATTCCATACTTCAGTACACCGCCTATTTCGTGCAAGGCCTCAAACACCGTAACGTCGTAGCCATACTTGGCCATGTCACCGGCAAAACTGAGACCTGCAGGACCTGAACCGATGACGGCAATCTTCTTGCCGTTTGATGGAGCCACCTCGGGCAAAGAAATATGTCCGCTCTCACGCTCGAAGTCGGCACTGAAACGTTCCAGATAGCCGATAGCTACGGGCTGATGACCCATCTTCAAGTGCATGCACTGGCTCTCGCACTGCTTCTCCTGAGGACACACACGTCCGCAAACGGCAGGCAGGGCAGAGGTGCTCTTAAGCACACGGGCAGCATTGAGGAACTCGCCACGCTCGATGTTCTTGATGAACGAAGGTATGTTGATGCTCACGGGACAACCCTGCATACAGGTGGGTTGGCACAGTCCAGACAACGCTTGGCCTCGGTGATGGCCTGCTCGCGAGAGAGACCGATGTTCACCTCCTCGGTGCGAGTGGTGGCACGATATACGGGATCCAGTTCGGGCATCTTCACACGCTCAATCTCCGAACGCTCCTTGCCCTTCATGCTCTTGCGCAGCTCCTCGCGCCATTCGGCCTTGCGGTCGGTGAGCACATCCATGGGAGTTGTCATG
>JAFYVX010000027.1 GCA_017558255.1 Bacteroidaceae bacterium | reverse complement strand
TTGGACAACCTGACTAAAGGGAATCGACAAGTTCAATAATCTTGAATTTCCACCATATATAACATATGGCGCTTGTACTACAATTTCTGTCTACGAAAATCTTTCAAAGAACTCTTTCCTTATTAGCGCAGGAAAACCAACTCCATCATTTGCAGGAGTCGTTCCCGTTTTGCGAGTGCAAAGGTACGACTTTTCCCGAAACCGCCAAAGAAACATGAAAGATTTTTTTATAAAATGACAAATAATGGACGTAAAAGGGACAACAAAGGGAAGGAGGGAAGGAGGAACACATTATTTATATTATATATAGCGAACGGAAAAGTGAAAACGGAAAACGAAAAGGTGACTGTTATTGTTTGATGAGCCAAAGGCGAACTAATAAGGCTGAAAACGGGAAACGGAAAACAGAGAGTAAGCGAGAGCAGAGTCAAGCTTGCTTAAACTATGCCAAGCGTGAGCAGAGTCAAAGTTGCGAGTAAGCGAGCACAGAATAAGTTTATTTATTATGTCGAGCGCGAGCAACTAAAACGAAGTCAAGACGACAAAGTCGGATTAAAACTAACAGTCCCCTCCGCTTCGATCGCCCCCCTAACTTTGGGGGACAGTTTGAGCGGCGAACGGTTAGCTTTCCACTTTAATCGCTTGAAGGACATAAGAAAGAAACGAATATAGATACGCGGATACTTGGTATGTTTTTGGGCAATGAAGATGGCAGGAAACATTCATAAGTCAACAATATACAGCACTTTTAGGGGTTGCACGAGATTCAACTTGGGGGAAAATAGACAAATACCTTTGAATTCTTAAATAAAAACTGTACCTTTGTTGGCATAAACACACGACACCAAACAAAAAAAGAAGTCCCAAAGGACTTCTCATCAAAATCTCCAAGAGCCACCTGCGGGACTCGAACCCGCGACCCACGCATTACGAATGCGTTGCTCTACCAACTGAGCCAAGGTGGCATGAACTTTACGAAAACATTTGCAAAGATATATAAAAAAAGAGAACTTAAAGTCATTTCGAGAAAAAATTATCACATACGCAAAACAAAAGTATCTAAAAAACGATTCTGCACTGCTTTACTATCAGCACCAACAGGATACTTCTCATCCCCCCCCACCAGCAACTACAACAACCATAACTTTCACAAAGTAACGAACAATGGAAGGCGAACTGATCAAAACGCACACATGGCTAAAACCGATATCCTGGATATACGGTTGTGTGATGCATGTTCGCAACCTTCTTTTTGACTGGGGGGTCCTGAAAAGCAAGAAATACAACATCCCCATAATTTCTGTAGGCAATATCACTATAGGCGGTACGGGAAAGACTCCACACATAGAATACCTAATCCGACTGCTTTCTCCAAGATACAAGGTAGCCGTTCTGAGCAGAGGATACAAGCGCAAGAGCAAGGGCTATGTACTGGCAACAGAGAGTACGCCAATGGAAATGATAGGTGACGAGCCATGGCAAATGGTACAGAAGTTTCCCAATGTCTACATTGCCGTAGACGCGAACAGGCGCAATGGCATAGAAAGACTGATGAACGACCTTGAAACCAAGGATGTGCAAGTAATCCTGCTTGACGACGCCTTTCAGCACAGATACGTCTCGCCTGGAAGAAACATCCTGCTTACCGACTACCACAGACTTATCACCCAAGACCTTCTTCTGCCAGCAGGCAGACTGCGCGAATCGGCACATGGCAAGGAGCGTGCCAACATGGTCATCGTGACCAAATGTCCCGAGGACATGTCGCCAATGCAATACCGCATCATTGCGGAAGCCCTGCAACTGAGACCATACCAACACCTATTCTTCAGCAGTGTCAAATATGGAAAGATGGTAAACCTGCATACGCACGAGATGCGCAGCATGGCTGACATGAGGAAGTGCAACGTACTCCAGATCACCGGCATCGGGTGTCCCAAGCAAATGAACATGGACCTGGTAAAACACTTCGCTTCGGTAAAGAGCATGGATTTCCGCGACCACCACTACTACAGCCACACCGACATACAGGCCATTGCCGAGGAACTAAAAGAGATTCCCGAACCCAAGATAATCATTACCACGGAAAAGGACACCACCAAACTACTGACAATGGATGACCTGCCCGAGGACATTACCAAACACATCTGGGTTTTGCCCATAGGCATACACTTCTTGCAAGAGAAAAACAGAATGTTCAACGAAAAAATCACAGGTTATGTACAAAAGAATCTTAGAAACCGCTGAATGGCTCAAAGCCAGGATGACGACACAGCCTGAAACAGCCATCATCCTTGGCACAGGCTTGGGAGAATTGGCCAAGGAGATTGACAAGGAGCAGGTAATACCATATACCGAGATACCACACTTCCCCATTAGCACCGTAGAGGGTCATGCCGGATGCCTCATCTTCGGCAAACTCGGAGGCAAGGACATACTGGCCATGGAGGGTCGCTTCCACTACTATGAGGGGTACGACATGAAACAGGTCACCTTCCCCATCCGTGTGATGCGCGAACTGGGCATCAAGACACTATTCGTCAGCAATGCCGCCGGAGGCACAAACCCTGCCTTCGAGATAGGCGACCTGATGATCATCACCGACCAGATAAACTTCATGCCCGAGAATCCTCTCCGTGGTGCCAACATTCCCCAGGGTCCCCGTTTCCCCGACATGGGACATGCCTACGACCCTCAACTCATCCAACTGGCCGACGCCATTGCCGATGAAAATGGCATCAAAGTGCAACATGGCGTGTACCTTGCCACACAGGGTCCCACCTACGAGACACCCTCGGAATATCGCATGTTTGCCCGCTGGGGAGCCGATGCCGTGGGCATGAGCACCGTACCCGAAGTCATCGTGGCACGCCATTGCGGCATCCGCTGCTTTGGCATCAGCATCATCACCGACCTTGGCGGTATGGAGGAGGTTGTACTCATCACCCATGAGGATGTGCAGAAGGCAGCAGCCGAGGCACAGCCACGCATGGCCACCATCATGGGCGAGATGATAGCACGCTCCTAATCTCCACAAAACGCACACACAAATACACTTACAACAAACACACACACATTGGAAATAGCAGAATTGGGTGAGTTCGGTTTGATAAAACACCTCACCAAAGACATAGCCCCCTGCCAGGAATCCACACAGAAGGGTATTGGCGACGATTGTGCCGTGATAGGCACAGGCACCACAGAGCGCACTCTCATCACCACCGACCTGCTCATGGAGGGCGTGCATTTCGACCTCACCTACATGCCCCTTCGCCACCTGGGCTACAAGGCCGCGATGGTGAACCTGAGCGATGTCTATGCCATGAATGGCACCCCCCGACAGATAACCGTTAGCCTGGCCATCAGCAAGCGTTTCAAGGTGGAGGACATCGAGGAGCTCTATGCCGGCATGCGTCTGGCATGCGAGCAGCACAAGGTGGACATCGTGGGGGGCGACACCACCAGCAGCCTCACTGGTCTGGCCATCAGCATCACCGCCATAGGCACCGCCAAGGCAGAGGACATAGCCTATCGTAGCGGAGCCAAGGAAACAGACCTCATCTGCGTATCGGGCAATCTGGGTGCCGCCTATATGGGTTTGCAAACCCTTGAGCGCGAGAAGACCGTCTATAACCAGCAGGTGAAGGAGGCCATTGAGCATGCCAACCGCACAGGCAGCAATGCCAACGAGGCCATAGCACAGATACCACAACCCGACTTTGCCGGCAAGGAATACATCCTAGAGCGACAGATGAAGCCCGAGGCTCGCAAGGACATCGTAGAACGTCTGCGCCAGGCTGGTGTGAAAATCACCTCCATGATAGACATCTCCGACGGACTCAGCAGCGAACTGATGCACATATGCGAGCAGAGCAATTGCGGTTGCCGCATCTATGAGGAGCGCATCCCTCTGGACTATCAGACTGCCGTGGCTGCCGAGGAGTTCAACATGAATGTCAGCACCTGTGCACTGAACGGTGGCGAGGATTACGAACTGCTCTTCACCGTGCCTCTCACCGCCAACGAACTGGTCAGCGCCATAGAGGACATCAAGGTCATCGGCTATATCACCAAACCCGAACAGGGCAAAGCCCTCGTCAGTCGCGACGGCAACGAGTTCGAACTCAAAGCCCAGGGCTGGAACCACATGACAGAGGAGTAAGGAAAGTTTACCAAAAAAACTATAGAAAAGGAGAGACACGCAAATGTGCCTCTCCTTGATTTTGTGGAACGGGAAGGTGAAAACGGGAAACTATTTTTAGCGGTGAGCGATAGTTTTCGTTTTCGTCACCGTCTTCGTTAATTCTTCGTTTTCATCTTTCCACTTTGCTCCTTCCTCAGTCGTCTATGCGGAGGAATTTGCCTTTGGAGTTGAACAGCAGTTCCATGTCGTTGTTCAGTTCCACCAACTGCTTGTTTCCATCCTTTGACCACTCCGTCACCTTGGCATTGGGGAATGCACCCTTCACATACTGAACCACACTGGCAGGAAGCACCGACTGAGGCAGGGCAACACCTCTGCTCTCCGACTCAATGTCCTTCACATTACCTTTTTTGTCGAACTCAAGTTTGTAAGAATGCTTGCCGTTGCCAACATACACGGTATAGTCCACATCCAGTACGTCTCTGTCCTTCTCGAAGAAGTTTATCTCATAACCATTGAAATGCTTGGCGATAAAGTCCGTAGCATTCTTGGGCAAGGTACCGTTGTTCTGTGCCCAAGCGGGCAATACGCTGAATACTGCAATGATTGCAACGAGAGCAATGGATAAAGTTTTTTTCATAGTGATAAAATTTTGTTGGGATTGTGTGTTTACTATTTCTATTATATTTATTCTCTGGACCTATCTCGGAGACGTCCCATGTGTCATCTCCACTGGTCACGATGCAAAAGTATGGACATTTTTCGTATCACCAAATTACTTTTCACATTTATAAAGACTAGAGTTTGAGGTTTTTAATTTTTTCACTAAAACCACCACCACAATGTCATTCCTTAAACGTTTTCATGTGGAAAACAAAAAACTATTTTGAGCGTATAGCGATTAGCGAAGTTCTACTCTCTCATCTCTACTCTTGTTGCAGCCCCCCTACGCTTACAAACGGACTTGCGGAGTTTGATGAGCCCAAGGCGAACTAATAAAGGTGAAAACGGAAAACGATTTTTAGCAACTAACGACGAGCGATGAACGTTGAGTGGATTGTAGGGACGCTGAGTGCAGCGTCAGAAAAAGCATTATCGTGGAGTTCATGTGGATGCTATTGGTCGTTCATTTTGTCGCTATTAGCCGTTCGGCGAGCCGCTATTAGCCGTTAATTTTACCGCTATCAGCCGTTCGGCGAACGGCTGATAGCGGCTCAGCGAGCATAAATCAACACGACGAATGAGGCGAAGCAATACGCTCTTTTTTATTGGTGTAAGGCAATAAAGCCAAATCGGTCATTAGACTGTTACGCGCTAATGACCGATTTGGGTTAAAAGCGACATCCTACACTCAAAAAATATTAATGGAACAAAATCATGGAATTAATACACGCCAAAACTCTTATATATATATATTAGAATAAGAAAGCGTGTATTACTCTACAAATACAGTAGGAACAGGACATTCCCTTAAAACTCCAGATAAGGTTCCAGGCGTTTTATGTCCTCATCTGTGAAATGGGGCATTTGGCGGAGGGCATCGAGATCAGGCACTCGCCCGTAGATGCGCTTGTGGTTCTCTATGTCCAAGGCGCGGTAATAGCCCATATAGGGGTGCTTCATGAGCTTGCGAGTGGTGAGATGGTTAACCGATAACTTCTGCACAGAAAGGCTATCGGCAACAACAAGCCATGCCACTGCATCGGCAGGTAAGTCTTCTATCTCGAGAAGTTGGGCGGTGGATACATATCCCCCAAGACGCTTGCGATAGTGGACTATCTTGCGAGAGAAATAGGGACCTATACCCGGCACACGACACAACTGGGCACTATCGGCATGATTAACGTCAAGCACCTCATCACCCACAAGTTTGACAGGATACTTAGAATAGCGTTTCTGCGATGAATCCGAAGGAAACAACGAATCAGGAATAGCAGAAGAGGAGGCAACAGGCTTGTCGGAAGCAGTATTCCTGTCTGCACGAGATTGAGAAATGGGAGCGGTTCGGGAAGGTTCTGGAGGCAGGTCTACAAGTTGGTACTTCCTGGCAATGCGGATGAGCGGAGCAAGGTGCTCCCATTGCTCGTTGGTAAGACGATATACGCGACGGAAATCGTCCTTGGTGCTGAAACGACCTCCCTTGCCACGATAGCGATAGATGCTTCGCACCTGAAAGGGAGCCAGACCAAGGCGGAGCAGTTGGGTGCTGTCTGCCTCGTTAGGGTCGAAGGGAAAGGATTCGGGTTGGGAGGCATCGACGGCATAATACCGAGACGAACCAGATGCAGGGCGGTCAGCAGAGACCTCGCGCATCGTCTCGACCATGCCACCTCCCCTACCGTTTCTATAACGCGATAGAAAAAGAGCGGCCAGCAGAACCAGACAGGCGTTCAGCACTATGAGCAAGAACCATAGCTGCGAACGTGTGAACCAGCCGCGCTTCTTCATACTACTTTCCAAACATTTCTATCAGTCCCTTGACAAACATAGTGAGAATGGCTATGGGAGCCACCCAACGAAGTAGGAACATGAGGATGGGGAAGATGCGCTGGGACACCTGACCATCGTTGGTAATCTCCTTGCGGACAAGTTCCCTATTAAGATACCAACCCACAAACAGAGCCAGCAGAACACCGCCAAGAGGCAGGATGATGGTGGAGGACACCACATCGAAGAGGTCAAAGATGGTGAGACCGAAGATGGTCCAATGGCTGAGCACACCGAAACTAAGGCAACAGAACACACCCATAAACATGGCGCTGGCGGAAACGATGGTGGAAGCCTTCTTGCGGGTGATATTCCAGTTTTCATGCACATAGGCAGTTACCGCCTCGTGCAGGGAGATGGCACTTGTGAGGGCTGCAAGGAAGAGAAGGACATAGAACAAACCACTGAAGATATATGCCAGGAAGGGCACATTGCCAAACGCCATATTGAAAACATAGGGCAAGGTCTGGAAAACAAGTCCAGGACCAGCATTTACCTCCACTCCAGGCACCGAGAACACGGCAGGAAAGATGATGAAACCGCTGAGAATGGCCACAGAGGTGTCTATGGAACTGACACTGAGTGCCGAAGAAACAAGACGAGTGTTGCGCCCGAAATAACTGGCATAGGTGCAAAGGCATCCCATGGCCACGGAGAGGGAGTAGAAAGCCTGACCCATGGCGGCAAGCACCACTGAGATGGTGAGCTTGGAGAAGTCGGGCTTGAGCAGGAAGGTGAGTCCCTCGTTGATACCGGGCATACTGAATGTGCACACCACCAGGATGCCGATGATGAGCAGAAGCATGGGCATGAGCACCTTGGAGCACTTCTCAATACCATTCTGCACGCCACGGATGATGATGAGGTGCGTCAGGAGCATGAACACCACCGCCGCCAACAGGCTGAGCCAGGGATTGGCAACGAAGTCGCCGAAGAAGGCACCGTAGTTGCAATCGGGATCGGCCAAGGCACCAGTGAAACTGCTATAGGCATAGTACAGGGTCCAACCGCTCACCACAATGTAGTAGCTGAGGATGATGAAAGCCACACCGATGCCCATGACACCAATGATGCGCCACCACTTGCCAGGAGCCAGCTGACGGAATGCCTCTATCATATTGCTCTGCGTGTGACGACCGATGACAAACTCGCCCACCATGATGGGTATGCCCACGAAGAGAATACATATTATATAAATAAGGATGAAGGCAGCACCGCCATTGTCGCCTACCAGCATGGGGAAGCGCCAGATGTTGCCAAGACCCACGGCACTACCTGCCGCGGCAAAGATAGCTCCCATTCGGCTACCGAAATTCGCATGTTTTTCCATTTATCCGCTAATCAAACCGTAAACAAATATTATACCTATACCTATGGGTGCCACCCAACTGAAAAGCACCATCAGCAGCGAAGTAAACCTTGAATTGAGCTCCTGCGCCACGATTCTCTTGTTCATATCCCAGCCTACAAACGTACAGATGAGCAGACCGCCAAGAGGCATAAGGAACTTGGCTGTAATGAAGTCGAACAGGTCGAAGAAACCCTTGCCCATAACCGTAACGTCCTTCCAAAGTCCGAACGACAAGCTGCATGCAATGCCCAGCACAAGACAGACGGCGGTGACAATAGCAGCAGCCTTGGGGCGACTCAGCTTGAAGGTCTCGTGAATGTAGGCCGTACTGATCTCGTGCATGGAAATACTGCTGGTAAGGGCAGCCAATAGCAGCAGGACATAGAACAATCCCGAGAACAAGTACTCCAGAACAGGTACACTTCCGAAAGCCTCCTGAAACACATAAGGCAAGGTGATGAACACCAAACCTGGACCGGAATCTGCACTGACACCCACGCTGAACACCGCAGGGAATATGATGAAACCGGCAGAGATGGCTACCATAGTGTCTATGGCACACACTCCCACTGCAGATGGAAGCAGTTTTGTCTCCTTATTGAAATAACTGGCATAGGTGGCCAAAGTGCCCATACCCACACTGAGCGAGAAGAAGGCCTGACCCATGGCACTGATAACCACATCCTTGGTGACCTTGGATAAGTCGGGGGTGAGAAGGAATCTGATTCCCTCCATGGCATTGGGCATAGTCAGGGAGAAAACTGCAAGAACAAGGATTATGAGTAACAGCATGGGCATCATGATCTTGCTGTAACGCTCAATGCCTTTTTCCACACCAGTAGCCACAACACAATGTGTGATGAGCAGAAAAATAGTAAGGAAAATGGCAGGACGCCAGGGACTGGACACGAAATCATTGAAATACTTGCCGAAATCCGCACCAGACATCAGATTGCCCACAAGTGACTCATAGGTATAGTCCAGAGTCCAGCCTGCCACAACACTGTAATAGGAAAGTACCAGAAAACCTGCCAATACACCCATAAAACCAGAGACAACCCACGGTTTGCCGGGAGCCAGAACACGATACGAACCCACCGCATTGGAGCGGCTGGAGCGGCCTATCACAAACTCTGCCACCATTACAGGCATGGCCAAAAAGAACACACACAAAAGATATATCAGAATAAAAGCAGCACCTCCGTTGCTGCCACATTCTGTTGGGAAACGCCATATATTGCCCAGACCGACAGCGCTGCCGGCCGAGGCAAGTATAGCACCTATTTTACTACCGAAATTTCCTCTTTCCATAACTTAAAGGGGTAACTGCGCATATGGCTATTGTAGAAACGTCTGTCGCCCGTGACTTCCCTGCCGATAAAATCCGGTTTCTGGAACTCCTCCGACTCGTGGGACAATTCCACCTCGGCCAGGACTAGCCCTTCGTTGTCACCATAGAACTCGTCTATCTCCCATGTGTGACGACCATCGGGAGACTTCACCAGATAGCGGATCTTGTCGATGATACCTGGCTCGCATATTTCCATCAGCTCACGAGCATCGTCCAGGGGAATCTCGGTGTCAAATTCGTAGCGTGTAATGCCCTTCAAACCGCTCGGACCCTTTATGGTAAGATAGCCTTTGTCGCCACGGATACGCACACGGACGGTACGCCCATTGTTGCTGGCAATGTAACCCTGCTGAATGCGTGTGGCATTGTAGCTTTGCGATTTGAATTCCCCTACAACGAGAAACTTTCTCTCTGTCTCGTAATGCGCCATAGTGTAGAATGAAATGTTGCCGAAGACCTATTCGCCTCCGAACTCCATCAAATATGCTTTAATAAACGCGTCTATCTTACCGTCCATCACACCACCGACATCGCTGGTCTGATAGTTGGTACGATGATCCTTGACACGGCGGTCGTCGAACACATAACTGCGTATCTGACTACCCCACTCTATCTTGCGCTTGCCTGCCTCAATCTTTGCCTGCTCCTCCATGCGGTGCTGCAATTCCTTGTCGTAGAGCATGGAGCGCAGAAGGCGGAGAGCGTTCTCCTTGTTCTTGGGCTGGTCGCGTGTCTCGGTATTTTCAATAAGGATTTCCTCCTCCTCGCCGGTATAGGGGTCCTTGTACATATAGCGTAGACGCACACCGGACTCTACCTTATTGACGTTCTGACCACCGGCACCGGAACTACGGAATGTATCCCAAGAAATGCGTGCCTGTTCGATGTTCACCTCAATGGTATCGTCCACCAGGGGTGTTACGAAGACAGAGGCAAATGAGGTCATGCGCTTACCCTGGGCATTATAGGGAGACACACGGACCAGACGATGCACACCATTCTCGCTCTTGAGATAACCGTAGGCAAACTCGCCCTCAATCTCAAGGGTACATGATTTGATACCGGCATCGTCGCCTTCCAAAAGGTTGGCTATACGAATCTTGTAACCGTTCTTGTCGGCCCATTGCATG
>JAFYVX010000255.1 GCA_017558255.1 Bacteroidaceae bacterium | reverse complement strand
TTCTATCGTGTGCAGAATCATGAAACTAAGAGATATCTAACCGTGGTAGATAATCGTGCCAGTGTGAATATGGCAACGACAAATCCGGATTTGGCAGCTATTTTGCCAATTCGCAATTTTGATCGTATTGTTGGTAATCCTGGTTCTGTTATCTATATCCATCAGGCATCATCAAATAATTATTCTCTGCGTGCACAAGGAATTGATTCCTATGACCTCATGGGAGTTTATCTTCATCTCAGAAAGAATAATGATGGCACATACTATGCCTATGCTACAGCTCAGGGCTTGACCAAGTATCTTTATGACGAATTGTCGGATTATGATGAAGGCTGGCTTATGACATCTGGTCCTAATCAAACAAAGAAGTGGGACATTATTCCTTTGAATGCTTCGTCCGACAATTATTTCGCAGCTGTTCCAGAGTTTGAGCACAATGGGTCATATTATACAACCATGTATTCTGCCTTTCCTTACAAATCTGTTGATGGTAATGTAAGCATGCATTATATTACTTTAGTAGACAAGGACTGTGCTGTAATTAAGGAGGTAGCCGATGGCTTTGTCCCTGCAGCAACAGCTGTAATAGTAAAATGTGCTTCTCCTGACTATAACGAGAACAGACTGGATGTGTTTACTTCTGGTGGTTCTTTTGTTGCCAACAACCGTCTGTCTGGTGTCTATTTTAACAATAGCAACAACAAGCATCTCAACCGTGTAGCTTATGATCCAAACACAATGAGAGTTTTGGGAACTTTAAGCGACGGTTCACTTGGTTTCGTAACTGCAGACATTCAGTATTTGCCAGCCAACAAGGCATATCTGAAGGTACCAGCAGGATCCGCAAAGGAAATTAGAATCATCACAGAGGAGGAATATTCAACAGGTATTGAAAATGTTCAGTCCAATGAGTCGACTGAGTACTATGATCTGTCAGGACGTAGAATCTCCAATCCTTCTAAGGGTGTGTATCTGACATCTAAAGGTAAGAAGGTTTTTAAGTAAGTCATACCTTTCATCAAGATACATAATGGGTTGCTTCAAAAATGAGGCAGCCCCTTTTTTGTCTACGATATGTTGGTTGTACATGTCCGTTCTCCAGAAGGCATGTGCTGTTCATCCAGTAAAAATCGAGTTAATTATCTCTTTTATAGAAGTATATCTGCATAATTGCCTCGTGAGAATCCTGTATTTCCAATGAGTCCTGTATCTTCGTCAGTATTTGTGATTCTCGGCAAGGTTTATTTTCTGTCCATTTTTACGTAAAGATTTGCCAGTATGGTACCCGAAATGGAGTGGTAGGCGCAGCTTAAGGCACATGGTACAACGCACAGGATGGCCTCTGGGGCGTTGCTGAGTATTTCAGGTTTTGCAAAGAACGAGGTTGCAAGTACTGTTGCCATACCGGCATTTTGCATGCCTACTTCAATGGAGATGGTTCGTTTCTTGGCTGTGTTGAAACCAAACAGATAGCCTATCCCATAACCCGTAGCATATCCTAATGTGTTGTGCAGGAATACGATGCACAGCATTAGCAGGAATAGTTCAACTCCGCTGTTCATGAGTTGTGGTGTTACCTGTGCAACAACTCCACCTACAATCAGTGCCAGACACGTTACGCTTACGCCCGGCATAATGGATTGTATGTTCCTGAAAGCCTTTTTCTTGCCGATCATGGTGTTTGCCAGAAAACCTATTCCCACGGGAATGAGTGTGATGAGTAGTATGCCTCGGAACATTCCCGCCACATCAACCTCAATTCGTGTGTCTGCCAGCCACCACACCAGTAACGGTGTCATAAGTGGGGCGAGTAGGGTAGAGGCAGTAGTCATGCCAACGGAGTATGCCACGTCGCCACGACAAAGATAGGACATTATATTACTGGAAACACCTCCAGGGCAGCATCCCACCAGTATTATTCCAATAGAGAGGTAGGGGTTAAGGTTGAAAATAACAGACAGCCCCCATGCTATCAGTGGCATAAGTGTGTACTGCGCGCATGCACCGATGAGAATGTCCAACGGACGATTGAATAGTTCCCTGAAGTCGTCTATGCTCAGCGTCAGTCCCATGGTTAGCATGATGATGCCAAGGATTATGCTTGAAACATCCCCTTTTACCCAAGAGAATGTTTCCGGAACAAAGAATGCTACTATGGCAGCCAGTATCACATAAGCGGAGGAATGCGATGAGAGGAAACCGCTTGTCCGCTGCAGAAGTCTTATCATGTCTTATAAAGTGAAAATCCCACCATATTGCCGTTTTCTGTATGTCGGCTATGGTGGGATTTGTGTTATGCTATTTCCCTATATATATTATATAAGGTATTGGTCGCTGATGCTCTCGTTGTCCTGTACGCTACGGATGGTGTTTGCTATGAGTTCAGCAACGGAAAGTTGCTTCACCTTGGGGCTGGTGCCGTGGTAGGGGATAGAATCGGTGAAGATCATTTCCTCCAGGGCGCAACCGTCAACACGTTCGTTGGCGGGTCCGCTCATGATACAGT
This sequence comes from Bacteroidaceae bacterium, assembly GCA_017558255.1. Lineage (GTDB taxonomy): Bacteria > Bacteroidota > Bacteroidia > Bacteroidales > Bacteroidaceae > Physcousia. Next base: position 1,799 of record JAFYVX010000255.1, on the reverse strand, counting down.
GGCTTGCCAGGGCACGTACTGTGCGTGCACCCTTCTCTTTGAGCAGGTCGGCAGCCTTGGTGATGGTACCGGCGGTATCAACCATATCGTCAATAAGAACAACGTCTGCGCCTTCTACATCGCCGATTACGTCCATGTGGGCAACCTCGTTGGCCTTCTTTCTGGTCTTGTTGCACATTACCATGGGGCAGTTGAAGTACTTGGCATAAGAAGAAGCACGCTTGCTGCCACCAACGTCAGGACTGGCAATAACGAGGTTCTCCAGCTTCAGAGACTCGATGTAGGGCAGCAATACGCTGCTTGCATAGAGATGGTCCACAGGTACATTGAAGAAGCCCTGCTCCTGGTCGGCATGAAGGTCCATGGTTATCAGACGGTCAATACCGGCAACGGTGAACATGTCGGCAACCAACTTGGCGGCAATGCTTACACGTGGTTTGCTCTTGCGGTCCTGACGTGCCCAACCGAAGTAGGGAACTACGGCATTCACTGTACGGGCCGATGCACGCTTGGCGGCATCAATCATCAGCAACATCTCCATGAGGTTGTCTGCATTGGGGAAGGTGCTCTGTATCAGATACACATCCTTGCCACGGATGCTCTCTTCAAAGCAAACCTCAAACTCACCGTCTGCAAAACGGGTTACTGTCATGTTGCCCAGCTCACAGCCCAAGCTGGCGCAAATCTTCTCGGCCAGATATCGTGTTGCTGTGCCGGAGAATACTTTGAATGACTTGTTCTCAATCATTGTTTTGTGGATATAATATGGGTTCTTTATTCTGCTTGTATAATGAAGCCGTCGAATAATCGGTTATTCGGTGGCTTTTCTCAGTTTATGGAAGTGTTTGATTACATCCTTGAAGTCCATTCCGCTATGTATGTTGAAACGGTTCCAGATGTCGCTGCATACCACCGCACCACCAAAGCCCAGTTCGCGTACTTCCTGTATGTTTTCCAGCGTTATGCCGGTTTGTGCCATCACGCGTTTGTCTATCAGACCCTTTCTGCTTGCCTCTCGCAGTTGCTCGTATGTGTACTGGGATTTGTTGTTGCTATGGGACTGACTGTCGTATATGTTACGCAGTATTACGTATTGGTTCTGTTTCTTTGCCTCTGTCAGTTCCTCAAGACTGTAGCATGTACGTGTGGTAATGCCTTTGTAGCCTTGTGGCTTGTTGGGGTTTCGCTCAGAGATATGTATTCCCATCAGGTCAAATTCGTCCTTCAGGTAGAAGTGGTCGTTGGTGATTATTCGTTGGTGATATTTCTCTGGAAGCAAGGTGAGCAGTCGTTCGCAGTATACCGGTTCCGAGTTTGGTTTTCGCAGGTGTAGTATGTCCAAACCTTCCTCAAACAGGGTGGCCAGTATCTTGTCTTCCTCGACGAAAAAGTTGGGGCTGCTAAGCAGTAATAACTTCATGACTCCTTTTTATCGTGTTTATTACACTGCAAAGTTACGAATAAGCGAGCGAAAAACAAAATAAAGCTTGCTTTAATTTTGTATTTCCGAGCGAAAGTAACTTAGACCGTCAGGTCAGAGTTACGAATAAGCGAGCGAAAAACAAAATAAAGCTTGCTTTAATTTTGTATTTCCGAACCGACGCAGGAAGCGAGAGCATAGTGTGCTCGCACATTATGCCGAGCGACAAGGAGGAAGACCGAAGGTCAGCGAAAGTAACTTAGACCGTCAGGTCAGAGTTTGAATAAGCGAGCGAAAAACAAAATAAAGCTTGATAAAAGTTAGCCGAGCACGAACATATATACTATATATAAAAAAGGAGAAGGCTCTGCTTCACAGC
>JAFYVX010000254.1 GCA_017558255.1 Bacteroidaceae bacterium | reverse complement strand
CTTCAACACATGGTCACCCCTGTTGGTAATCATTGGTTCAGGTCTGGTATGCTATGCTATGAGTAACTTCATCTCTCATACAGCCACCGCAGCTCTGCTGGTACCCATTCTGGCGGTTGTAGGTTTGAGTATGACCAACGAACTGGATGGTGTAGGCGGTGTCAGCACCCTGCTCATCGGTGTTGCCCTCTGTTCTTCTGTTGCTATGGTTCTTCCCATCAGCACACCTCCCAATGCCTTGGCACATGCCACTGGTCTTATCGAGCAGAAGAGCATGATAAAGGTGGGCCTTATCCTCGGTTTCATCAGCATGGCCATCGGTTATGTCCTGCTCATCTTCCTGGGCAGCAATGATCTGATCTGATAGCTTTACACTATAATATAATCAGGGGAGGCGAGCAACATAGCTCGTCTCCCCTGATTATATTAAGGCAGGTCTATGGTTCTCACTCCACCACCCACTCGTCGATGGTGCGGGTTTCGGTGCTGAAGTTGATGCCTATCTTGTATAGTTTGCGAGGGTCGCTGGCAAAGGGGGTGGCATAACCTTTGTCGTTGATTTGCTGCAAGGCCTCCTGTGCCGTGCCGCTCAACTTGAACTCCATCACATAGATATAGTCCGGGGTCTGCAACACCAGGTCTATGCGGCCGTTGCTGGTCTTGTACTCCACCTGGGTGTAGAAGCCCAACAGTTTGAAGACGATGTAGAGCACATTGCTGTAGTGCAGTTCCTGCTGGCGGACTAGCTCGTAGGTGGTGTCGGCAAAGAACGAGCGCAGACGGGTAAAGAAACCATCTATGTCGCCACTCTCCACCTCGCGCACGAAATTCTGTATCTCGAACAGACCACTTGCCTCGCGCTTGGCGGTGTAGTGCGGAATGAGGAACTTGATAAATCCTTCCTCAACCTCTTTGTTTGGATAGCCCAAGGTGAAGCTGTGGAATCTTGGGTTGAAGTCCTTGATGGTCAGATATCCACTCTGGTAGATGACAGGGATGGGGTCAGTGTCGGCTGCATCTGTTCCGGACAGACCGTATTCGTCAATAATATAGCTGTTGACATTATCCAGCTTATAGTTGTTTTTTTGGAGTAGCTCAACCAAGTAGGTCGGTGTGCCGGTCTCGAACCAATAGCTACCCAGCTGTCTCTTGGCGAAGACATTCAACAGGCTGAAGGGATTGTACATTCCCGATGTATTCGGGGCAAAATGATAGCCATCATAGTTCTGGCGCAACAGGCCTGCCATCTCTTCGTACGACATTTGGTTCATCTGTGCCATCTCCGCCACATCATCCTTGAAATAGGAATGAAGTTCCTTCTCCGATATGCCACAAATCTCGGTGTATCTATGGTCCATAGAGATGTCCATCAGGTTGTTCAGGTCGCTGAACACGCTGACCTTGCCAAACTTGGTCACACCGGTCAGCAAGGCGAATTTGATGCTGCCGTCCATACTCTTCAGCGCGCCATAAACGGCCTTAAGCGTGCCACGGTATTCGTCCTGCAGGGCCTTGTTGCCGATGGCCTGGAGCAAAGGCTTGTCATACTCGTCAATCAGTATCACCACACGCTCGCCGGTCTTCTCACAGGCACGCCTTATGATGCCCTCGAAACGCATGGGCAAGGTCACCTCGGCCTCGTCGGCACCATATAGCTCCTCCCATATCTTGAATTCGCGGTCCAGTTTCTTGTCAACGCTGTCTATGCTGTCGTACTTCTCCGTGTTCAAATCCATGCGCAGCACAGGATGCACGCGCCATTCCTGCTCCAGCTGCTCCATGGCAAGGCCCTTGAACAATTCCCTCTTGCCCTCGAAATATGCCTTCAGTGTGGAGATGAGCAGGCTCTTTCCGAAGCGGCGAGGACGGCTCAGGAAATAATATTTTCCCCTTGAGACGATATCGTGGATAATGGCAGTCTTGTCCACATAAAGATAACCATCCTTACGCAAACTCTCAAAATCTTGCACTCCTATGGGATATTTTCTCTGCACCATGCTGCTGCTTTTTGAAATGGACATTTCTGGAATTCAAGGACAAATATAGCGATTTTATGTGAGATGGCATCAGAAAAGCAGATTTTTCTTGCAGGTGCCGCATTATGAGGCATCGGATGATGGCGAAAACAATAACTGTAAACCGTAAACCTTCAGGCAGAAGAGGGCGAGTGGGAAGAATACAATTGAGCAAGAAAAGCATAAGCCGCAGCATCACTGCCACGGCCTATGAAATGATTTGAGAGATATCTCTTCACAATGAAGGACATCCTCTGTCGAGTGTAGCATGGTAACCATCAGTATATAAGGCCACCTCTTATTAAAATGCCACTATTTCACAAACTTCATACTTTTGTATTTAACATAAGTTGGGGATGATTCTCCAGGAATCAATATTTCGTCATCCGTGAGCTTACAGATTTGGAAAAAGAAACTCTCCGGAAATAGGCTCACATAGCGTTCTTTAAACAGCGCTGGACCCTGTATTAGGTTCTGCCATCCGCGTTCTGCTCTTGGATCTCCCACTTTTATCATTTGACTTTTAGTCTTTTTGACTCCATCAACAGTAACGGTTCCGTCGTTATTAACAATCATACCACCAACCACAAACTCAACAACCTCCATCTTGTTTCTGTCAAACTGAAAATCAAACAATTTCTTGGTACTCTTATCCACTCCTGTTAGTACAAATTTTGCAGTGAAATTTTTTCCGTCAGTAGCTTCTGCTACCAATTTTGCATTGTCATTATTGTCAACTTCGTATGAAATAATCTTATATGTATTATGAAAATTTTCTGCGGTAATAGTCCTTCCTCTGAAAATAGATTGAGCATACGCAACATTTGGAACCACGAGCAATAAAGCTAAAATTCTATACAAAAATTTCATATCTTTTCCTTTTTTAGAATTATTATTCAATAATGTAAACCTCTCCCAAAATATTGTATCCGACATAACCATAGAAGATATATTCCATTTTGCCAGGATCAAAAATTGTAATTAAGTGTCTTGGATATCCGTCAAGGGTACATTCCATCTGAATTCTCAAATTAGAATTCAAGTCATGAGCACGCTGAATCATACTTCTGCTCATTCCTTTGCGAATCACGCCACGGTCAAGCAGCATTTCAACCTCGCTCTTATTAAATCGTTCTTCGATTAATTTCTTTTTGGCCTCTTCTTTTGCAACCTTCATTTCCTCCAGTTCAGCTATCATTTTTTTTACTTGGTGTTCTTCCCAAGCAGCACTGGCCCCTTCCTTATACTTTTTGTATACTTCTGCTTTTTCTGAGGGTAATCCGTTGTCCCAGACCTCTGAGCGTCCTTTTTCGTCTGTGTAATTACCCTTGACAAAGACCACAGGGATGTCTGCAATGTTTTTGCTGTTCAATAAGTCTAAACTATTTTCTAAACCTGAAAAATTACCATATTTTTGTGGGCATAAATTTCCGAAATAGAAATATCCGTCGAACACTTCCTTACTGTTATAAAGGATCTTGCCAGGCATATCCAATGTATATTGGACAAATCCATCTTTATATCTCTTTGTAAACTCCGATACTTTATCACGATCATATTTAATTTTGGTATCACTAGATTCTAAAGTAGCCTGAGTATCACCTCGTTTTCCATCATGGATACTATAAAAATTATATTCGTTTATTTTAATAGTATCTCCAAACCAATTTTCCTTTAATGCTAATATATACTCACTTTCATACTTGCCTTCCTCTATGCACAATGTTTGGTTGACTACGATATGGGATGGCTTTAAGGCATCGACCGCCATCCGAAGGGGCTTATTGGGATGTTGCCAATCTATTTCATTCGCACTCACTTCTATCTTCTGGGTTATGTTCTTAACATCAGAAGCAAGGCTAACGATGAATTGTGACCGCGAGTATTCTGGATGCTTATGTGATTTAAAAACAAGTTTAATGTCACTCATTGTTTTTATCGGTGATTTCTGGTCCTTTAGTCTCAGTTCGCCATCTTTCAGGAATGTTAATTCTGCGTTAGAGCTATCAATACCACCAACAGCATTGTAGTTGACTTGATTTTCGACGATAACATTTCCGCTAAAAGAGAATCCCATTTCTTTAGATTCTACAGTTGCATTCAGTATCTTGTCACCATCTTTTTCTCCAGTTATAGTAAGAAACAACTTTTTAAAATCCGCCAATTTATTATGCTGAAAAGGTAGTCCTATAGAGATTTGCGCTGCACCAGATCTATCATATTTATATCCTGTTGTTGCATTTCCTGACACATAACCTACATATGTTGCTATCGGAGAAATATAGAGCCCCTTAATGCGTTTTCTCATCAGTTTGCTCTCAAATGAAAAGAACGCCTTTCCTGCCTCTTTGTGGTCCTGCAACATGGCTTTTTCCAACCATTCGGCAGCAGCCTCTTTGTCAACCTTAACCTCCGTGCCATTCAGGTAACACAATCCCAGACGATACTGCATTTCTGCAATATTTTCTTTTTTGGCACGCTTAACCAGCATATCGTTATAGAATGAGCCCAAACACTTAGCGGCTTCCTCGTGCTTGTTGGTCATAGCCATATCGTACCACACGGCAGCTTTCTTTAGGTCCTTATTAACACCCTGGCCATTTAAATAGAAGTTTCCGAGCACATATTGAGCCTGGGCATTTCCTTCCTTACCATATTTCTCCAGTTCCTTGCTGTAGAAAGACAGGAACAACTCTTGGGCCTCCTTGTTGCCACCCTGAGTGGCAAGATACAGCCATTTGGCCGCTTTGGCATTTTCGTTGTTGCTCATGAATGCCTTGGCCACATCAAGCTGGGCTTCAATCTTGCCACTTTTGGCTTCCTTCATTAACTCTTTGCTGACATTTTGAGCAAATGAAGAAATGGCTATCGTTGATAACAATAGCATAAACACAAATACTTTTCTCATAATTATTAAATATTAGGTGAATTAAAAATAATCAACTCGGTAAACATCAGAGACACACAATAAATGGGTCCACTTGTTATTGTTCTGATGCATTGATTGCTATCCTCTTCATTAAACTCAACATTAATGCCGTCGGTATTCAACATTGTTGGCAGATTCATGTATTTATATGTACGGCAAATAGGATTGATATAGTAAATGTCAACCTTGTCCTTGTTGTTGACCGAGATGGCGAATTTCTCAGCAATCGCTTCTATTTTGCCGATATTTTTGTCGCACGAGGTAAATAGCGCGGCCCCTGCCAGAAGGAGCATAAGTAATCTGAACTTCATAATCTAAATAGCGTATACATTAAAAATATAAGCCAGCAAATAACACTACCATATCTATTTTTATGCAAATTTAAACAAAGTAAACCATTTCTCATCGAACCATTTTAAACCATTTGTCTCTTTCCTTTGGGGAATACGGAAATATAGTATAAATTTGCGCTACAAAAGGAAAAAAAAGGACCAGAACAAGCTTGAAGGCATAGAGATACTGAAGGAGTGTGTGGAGCTGGGCATGGGCAGGAAGATGTGCACGCCCAAGGATTTTGAATATCTGGCGGCTCGGGTATGCTCGTTGACCCACACCCACATCAGCGCCACGACATTGAAACGTCTGTGGGGCTATCAGAAGGATGCCATGCAGTTTGCGCCAAGGACAGCCACGCTGGACCTGCTGGCGCGTGCGGCGGGATATGTGGACTACCAGTCGCTGCTGGAGGTCAAGGATACGGACGGCCAGAGCAGCGATTTCATCAACAAACGGAGGCTTGCCACCGAGTCGCTGGTGGTGGGCGACATGTTGCGTCTGGTGTGGAAGCCCGACAGGTGCATGGTCATCAAATACATAGGCCACAACATGTTCAGGGTGGAGGAGGTAATGAACAGCAAACTGAGTGTGGGCGACACCTTCCAGTGCCACCACTTCATCAGCGGCGAGGCTTTGTATCTGTACAGTCTGATACACGACAATGGTCTGCCCACCGACAATGTCTGCGGCAAGCAGGCCGGAGGCATCACATTCGACAGGATATGAACGAGAGTTCGGGTTTCATATCCCAAGGAGGAGTCAAGGGAGCTGTCCATAGCGACATCCTTGAGCAGATAACTCCACTGACGCACACAAGCGGTGGCACATCGCTGGTGTATTTGGTCTGCATCAAGGGCAAGATGTACTTCATGAAGCAGCTGCGCCCAGAGTACAATCGGGAGTTGGTGTACCGTTCGATGTTTATGAAGGAGTACGAATTGGGCTGTCGCATAGACAACAAACACATCATAAAGTATCAGACAATAGACGAGAATGCCAATGGTCTGTATTTGCTTGCCGAATATGTCAAGGGGTGGAACATTGAGGAGAAGATGACAGTGGCCCCCGAGTTTTTCCGTAATTCCAGAAATACACAAAAACTCTTTGCAGAAATACTGGATGGATTGAGAGCTTTGCATCAGGCTGGTGTAGTGCATTTGGACTTGAAACCAGAGAATGTGATGCTCTCTCAGGTGAACAACGAGGTTAAAATAATAGATTTAGGTTTTGCCTTTGAAAGTTCATACTTCAATACTGCTGGAACTACACAGAAATTTGCTGCTCCCGAGGCACAACGAGGTGAGATAGACGAAATAGATGCGAGAAGTGATTTATACTCTGCTGGTAAAATAATGGAGTATATCTGCAGCAAGTGCAATGTCTCGCTCAACAAGAACACCCAAAGGGTTGTGGACAAATGTCTGCAAGAGGACAAGAGCAAACGCTACGCTTGTGCGGACGATGCGATAGTGGATTTGCGGAAGAACGACAAGAGAAGATACAGGATATTGGCTGGTGGTCTGTTATTAGTGCTGCTTCTCCTGATAGTCTTTACGGTTCGGGTATTGAACGGAACACATTGGTTCAAAGATTTTAAGGCCCAAGTTGCATGGAATCTGAAGCAGACGGACAGAGATGTCGAGTTTACCCATGTATATTACAAAATCTTGTCTTCAGAAAAACAGACATGCCAGGTGGTTGGAGGTAGTATGCATCCCAATCCTATGATAGTGGACAGGGTGACAATAGGTAACAGCGAATACTCTGTGACAGAAATCAAAGATAGTACATTCTGGAATGCATCACACATAACCTCTGTATACATACCAAAAGGCATAGAGAGCATTGGTATACATGCATTCAGAAATTGCAACAGACTCACTGATATTGATATACCACCAAGTGTCAAGAAACTGGCACAGGGAGCATTTTATGGGTGCCGTGGCGTTGTGTCATGCCGATTGTCTCCCAATCTGACCATCATTCCTGCAGAATGCTTTGCCCTAAACATAAATCTTAGGGAGGTGAACATACCCTACGGAGTAAAACTATTGGGATTTGATTGTTTTTCGGGGTGCGAGAGTTTAAAAAGCATAGTATTGCCTCAGGGGCTTGAGGTGATAGAGCGCGGGGTGTTCTATAACTGCTATGCTTTGGAGGAAATCAGTATTCCGAATACTGTCAGGGATATAGGCGAATATACCTTCTTCCATTGTCGAAACCTGAAAAATGTTTACATACACAGCACCATACCACCTGCTGTTTCCCGAATCTTTGCACATAATCACAAGGATTTGACAATACACGTTCCCGAATCATCCGTAGAGGCTTATCGCAGTGCGCAGCATTGGAGGGAAATGAATATTAAGGGGATGAGCGGTGAACGATTAACGATTAGCGAAGAGTAATATGGTCGTTGTTTTATCGCCAATATGGTCGTTGTTTTGTTGCTATTAGCCGTTAATTTAACCGCTACTGCTCGTTAATTTAACCGCTATTAGCCGTTCGGCGAACCGCTACTATCTGTTCGGAGAGGTACTATTAGCTGTTAGGCAAAAGATGTGTTTTTATCCTCACGCAGAAATTCAGGAATCTGCAGAAAATCTTTACTGTCAGGGATTTATAATTATGTAGCGCTTCGCTACAATCAGAGGAGGCGAACCACATGTGGTTCGCCTCCTCTGATTGTATAGGAAGGTTTACGATGTCGTGTTCCAGCCAGAGGTTATCTGACAACTACCTCATCAAGGAACAGCCATCCACGACGGGGAGTGCGCTTGGCTGTGATGTGGAAATAACGGGACTTCTTCACCACATCGAAATTGACCTTGTATGGCTGAACAACGAAGGGTACATCGGCAAGAGTGACATCCATGAGCACTGTAAACGTCTCTGATACCTTGGTTACATCGGCATTGGGCATGGGAGAGACACTGACCTCAGCAGGCAGATATATCTCGGGGCCAAGAATCTGCAGGAAGGAAAGTTCCACAGAAGATACCTCGCGCTCCTGACCAAGGTCCAATACCAAGTCGATATCGCGGATGAATCCCTGCCAGCACTGGTCGTTATTATTCCAAGTACCACACACACCATCGGTCAGGGTAGAGTCGCCTCCTGCCTTGTAGAAAGAGTTGTAGGGATTGTTGTAGACAACCTTGGCACCGCGTGCAAGATGCCCTACGGGCTGGAGCGATTCGCGGCGCTGACCATACTCGTTGGCAAGATCAAAGGCATTGACGCCGGCCTTGCGCATACTGTCTGCCACACCAACTGCCCACTGATGGAACTCCTCATAGGAGCGTGTACGTCCCAAACCACGCTCGGCTATTGCCAGGGCACGAGGCCAGATCTGGTATTCGAGGATTTCGGGTGTAGGTACATACTCGGTGAAGATACATGCCTGGATACCCAGCAGACGACCAGTGGAGGTTGCCTCTGCACAGAGGGCACTGTCCACAGGCACCTCGTAGATGTGCGACAGGGGACGATAACCACCCATTGCCTCGGGCTGTCCCATGGGACGGTCCTGATAGCTGTCCAGATAGCACCAGTTGCTGGGGCACATGATTACATCGTGACCCAGACGGATAGCCTCGGTAGCCGTGTCGGGATTGCGCCACACCATTATTATCTGAGCACTGTCGGCAGGATTGTCTGTCAGACCCTCATCCCATACAATCATACGCTTGCCAAGTCCCTCAACAATCTTCTGGATACGACGCATTGCCTCGGGCTGAAGACCCTTCTGTGTAGCAGACTCGTCACCACCAACATGAATGTAGGGAGCCGGGAATATCTCTGCCACCTCGGCAAGCACATCTGCCATGAACATATAGGTGCTGTCCTTGGTCATGTCCATCTCGGCATGGTTGTAACCCACCCAAGGATAGGCTGCCACAACTTCCTCGCTATGAGCGGGGAACTCTATCTCGGGCACAATGGTGATGCCACGCTCCTGGGCATAGGCAACAAGTTCGCGCATCTCGTCCTGGGTGTAGAAACCACCAAAACCGTTCTGAGCGTCAGAAAAAGCAGGTGTGAACCACTCGTTGCCCTTTGTCTCCTCGGTAGCACGAGGACGCTGTGCCCACCATTCCTTCCACGTCTGGTATGTGCGCCACGCACCGAGGTCGGTGAGGCGAGGATACTTCCTTATCTCCAGACGCCATCCGGCAGCATCGGTAAGATGCAGGTGCAGAGTGTTAAGACCATAGTTACCCATAAGGTCAATCTGACGCTTCAGCACGTCCATAGGATAGAAATGACGGCTGACGTCAATCATAAGTCCACGCCATTCCATTGGGCGCGTCTCTTTTTTGTCTGCCTGTGTGCATGAGAAGATACACAGAGCAAGTACAAATATTGAAAGGATATACTTCTTCATAAATAAATGTCTTTTACAGTTAGTTCTCTTTCGGACGCTGCACGCAGCGTCCCTACCCGCTCACCGCTCAACGTTCAACGGCACCCCACCTTTGAAGGAGCCATGCACTTCCGTCACTCCTGCTTCCTCCACAATCTGCATGTAGTTCTCTGCGCTTACACCGGCACCAGCCAGAATACAGAGTCTGCCTTCAGAAGCCTCTACAAGTTTCTTCAGCATGGGAATGCCTTTGACAGCCGAAGGTTCCTGACCTGATGTGAGCAAGCGATTGCATCCCATGGCAATGATTTCCTCCAATGCCTGCATAGGATTACTGCATACATCAAATGCACGGTGGAAGGTAATGCCCAGCGGACGGTTGTCAGCCTGGGTAGCAACATACTCCTTGGCAACGGCTATCCATTTGGAGCACATAGGCACATCCAGGTCGCCATCCTTGGTAAGGGCACCGATGACAATACCGTCAGAACCCTCTTCCAGAGCCATCACTATCTCGGCAGACATCTGTTCTGCCTCTGCCTCGTTGTAGACAAAGTTGCCTTCACGCGAACGGATGAGCACATGCACCACCACACCGGCGGCATGGCACATGGACACAGCCTGTCGTATCTCATCCCTTGTGGGAGTCAAACCGTCCAGTTCCAAGGCGGTACACAATTCTATACGGTCTGCCCCACCCTCTATGGCGCGCTTTACGCTTGCAAGGTCGGGACAACATACTTCTATCTTCATAGTCTTAAATATTTAACGGTGAGAGGATGAGCGGTGAGAGGTGAGCGTTTTATCCACCCCCTCCCCCCCTGCGGGGGGGTGTCCGCACGTCGCAATGGGGATTGCGACCCTCAGCGAGCACAAAATGACATCCAGTCATTCTTCTAAAGGCTCTCTTCGCCCGCCTGTCTCAGGGGGAGAAAGTGGGTGATAGCGTTCGCCATTAATTTTCCTCCCCTGAGACAGGGGAGGTCCCAAAGGGGGAGGGGTGGATAGTTTTCCGTTCATTTAAGCGGAGGGGGTGGATAGTTATCGTTCTCGTCTTCGTTCTATTTCACCACCAGCACATAGTCCACCACATCCACCTTCTCGGGCAGAGTGATTACGATGCACTCCTTGTACTTATTGAACTGTACCTTAGCACCACCGATAAACTCGGTAACTGACTTCACCTTGCGCTTCAAGGGCAGATGCAGAACACGCTGACCGTTCTCGTCCTTCTCGATCTGATCAAGGGCGGTGATGTGCAGATAGAGCTTGTCATCCTTCATGGTGCTCACACCCCACTTCTGAGGCTTGATGTCGCCGGCATCTGTACCATAGATAGTCTCACCGTAAACAGAAGTCCATTCACCCAGTTCCTTCAAACGCTCCAGAGCCACAGCAGGCAGTTCGCCGTTGGGCTGGGGACCGATGTTCATGAGCAGATTGGCACCCTTGCCGGAGGTATTGATAAGCAGACGGATAATGTCGGCAGAGGTCTTGTAATTGTTATCAATAACCTTATAGCCCCACATACCATTCATGGTCTGGCAGGTCTCCAAAGGCAGACGGCTAACCTTGGCTGCATGCTTGGCAAAGCCACTGGTCATCTCGCCTGGCAGGTCGCGCTCGAAAATCTGGATATCCTCACCCTCAAATGGTGCGCCATGGTGGTTATTACCCACAAGACATGCAGGTTGCAACTTGTGAATCAACTCATACTGAGCAGGCAATTCCCAATTGAAAGGCACGGCATCCTCCTCGTGATCCCACCAACCGTCGAACCAGATTGAGCCTATGTCGCCATACTCGGTGAGAAGTTCGGTCAGCTGGGCATTCATGAAGTCGTAGTATTGCTTCCAATTGGAATTGTCGCGTGTCTTACCGCAATTTACGCCAGTACGACCCATGGGATAGTCATCGCGCATCCAGTCGATATGGCTATAGTAAAGGTGCAGACGGATACCTTCCTCGCGGCAGGCCTCTGCCAGTTCTTTCAGGACGTCCTTGCCATAGGGTGTGGCCTCTACGATATTGAACTTGCTCTGTTTGGTGTGCCACATAGAGAAACCGTCGTGATGACGTGTGGTGAAACATATGTACTTGGCACCTGCCGCCTTTATGGCACGCACCCACTCACGGGCATTGTACCTGTGAGGATAGAAAGCATCCGCCACCTTGGCATACTCATAGCGGTCGGGCACAGCATTCTGCAGGTACCACTCGCCCTGAGCGAACATACTATAGATACCCCAATGCAGGAAGATACCCAGTTTCATGTCACGGAACTCCTCACGAGAACGCAGATTAGCCTCTGTGGGAACATACTCTGCCTGTGCCTTCAAACCAGTGAAAGCCACCAGAGCCAATGCTATTGATAATAATACCTTTTTCATGATTATAAGTCCCCTCACCCTTACCCATACCAAGGACGGGAGCATAATATTTTGGAGGATGAGGATTTTGTTTGTTAGTTAATTAAGTTGTAGGGACGCTGCATGCAGCGTCCGCATAGTTTTCAGTTTTCCGTTTTCAGTTTCCCTCACCCCTGCACACTTGTTGCAGAAGCGTCCTTGTCGGAATCCTGCAGGTTCAAGAGGTCGTGGGTAGCCTTCTTCTCGCTCTGACGTGGAGCGATGCTCACTACTGTAGCCTCACCAGCCTTTACCTGCACAATCTGGTATGTAGCCAGAACGTCGCCACCCAGCAGACGTGTACCGGTAACAAGCAGGTATGCACCTTCGGGCAGTTCCACACCATTGGCAAAAGGATTGCCCAGAGTCTGGTCCTCGTCATCGAAGTTAAGAGACTGAGGTCTGCCGTCCACCAGACGTGCCAAATTGAAGTCTGTGAAATACTTCAAATTCTCTGCGGCCTTAACTGTAAGGGTACCAGTAGCAGAGGTATTCTGTGCCTCGGGAGTACTGCCCTCAACATATGCCGCACCGGTAGCATCCAGCCATGCCTTCATACCCAGGGCACGTGCACCAGCCACCTTGAATACCTCAAGACTGCGGGAATCTGTAACCTTGTGCTTTGCTACGGAAACAGCACTCATAAATATCTTTAGCGGGTTACTCTCATCGTCAATGGTAATGTTCTCGTCAACCCACTGAAGCCATGCATCGGGGGTAAGACCAGAAGGAAGAATCTGTTCCAGTTCCTCCATATAGGGACGGAGAGGTTCGGTAGACACACGAGTTGCGCTATCCTGCAATGCCTCCATAGTAACATCGCGCAAATCCTTCTCGCTCAAACCGTTGATAAGGTAATCCCTTGCAGCAGCCTCATTCTCTGCCTCCTCAAGATACTCCTCAATTACCTGCCAGTTGCTGCGAGCCTTGCGCAGAAGTTCGTCCTCGCCCCAATAGAAGGCTGCCTGCTGGTAAGCCACACGGATGCTGTCCTCCTTCATCAGACGACGGCCATTCACGCTAACGGTATCCACAATGCTGCGGTCGGGTTCTGGCAGAGCAGAAACGGGAGCATAGAGGTCAAGTTCCTCAAAACAAACACTGCTGGCATTGAGCGAGGGTGTTATCTTCACTTCTTCCTGCTTAGCAGGTACGTAAACTGCACTAAAAGCATCACCTGTGCTCACCCACACCACAAGGTCACCAAAACCTGTTGTGAAGGCAGCCTTACCCTCTGCATCGGTCTTCTGAGTAGCAATGGGATAGAACTCGGCATAGTTGTAGACGCGGAAGTCCACGGTAGCGTCTGCTATGGGGGCACCATCTGCATCCACAACCTGCACCTTCAGGTTCTTTGTGGGAGCATAGGTGGGCAGACAGTTTATCTCTGTGTAGCACTTGTCGCGACCCAGAACCTCTTCCTTGCCGTTGTAGTCGGCACCGAACACACGGGTGTGCACCAGCATGGCACGGGATGCTGCCCAGTTGAACCAACCCTTGTCCAGAACAGCCTCGGGTTCGCATGCACCCATAAAGCGCCAACGGCCGTTGCCATTTTCATCGGCAACCCATACCTCCACCCAAGCGTGGTTGCTATCGGTGTGCGACCATCTGGGGCAGTATACCTGACGAGCAGGAATACCTACGGCACGCATGGCTGCTACGGTAAATGTGCTCTCCTCACCACAGCGTCCGATAGCATTTGCCATAGTGGCAAGGGGAGGTGAAGTACGGCCATCACTGGGCTGGTAACTAACCTTCTCGTGGCACCAGTGGTTTACCTCCAGAGCAGCCTCCTCCATGGTCATACCCATGATGCGTGGAGCCAATTCTTCATAAATCACGGTACGGGCATCGTCCAGTGACTCGTTGTTTACACGCACAGGAACGACGAAATGCTTCCACTCTGTCTCGGGCACCAGCTTGGCCCAAGGCATCTCCTTGCGGGCACGCTCGGATATGGCCACCTGACGTTCCCAGTACTCACGGGAATAATCCACGCTATCCGACGTGGGCATGTACTTGTACAGGAATGCCACATAATCGGTCTTCTCACTTTGGCACGAGCCCAGCATCAGCAGGCCCATGCACAGGATGATTGATGACAAATAGTGTCTCATGGTTTTGTTATTTGGTTTTAGTTATTTTTATTTAAATAAACTAGAAGATTTAGATAGACTAGATAAACTAGAAAGACTATCAAGCATCCCCTACCTCACTATTCCCAGTTTCAGCAGTTCCTCCTGCTTCTTGGTTTCCAGGAACTCGTAGATGCCGCACAGGTGTTCGCGCACCTTGCCACCACCGAACTCATACACCTTGGTAACCAGTCCGTCGAGGAAGTCACGGTCGTGGCTGACAACGATTAAAGTACCGTCAAAGTCCTGCAGAGCCTGTTTCAGCACATCCTTGGTCTTCAGGTCAAGATGGTTTGTCGGCTCGTCAAGGATAAGCAGGTTAACGGGCTCAAGCAGTAGCTTCAGTATGGCCAGTCGTGTACGCTCGCCACCGGAAAGCACCTTCACCTTCTTTGTGCTCTCCTCGCCACCGAACATGAAGGCACCCAGCATATCACGGATCTTCAGGCGTATCTCGCCCTTGGCTACGTCGTCAATAGTCTGGAACACCGTCAGTTCGCCATCCAAAAGCGATGCCTGGTTCTGTGCAAAGTAACCAATCTGCACGTTGTGACCGAGCTCCAGTTTGCCCTCGTGCTCCAGCTGTTGCATGATACACTTCACCAGCGTGGACTTACCCTCACCGTTTCTACCAACAAAGGCTATCTTGTCGCCACGCTCCACGGTAAGGTTCACGCCG
>JAFYVX010000253.1 GCA_017558255.1 Bacteroidaceae bacterium | reverse complement strand
GCTTACGCTTGTGCCAACAACCTCTGGCTGGTCGGTGATGCGGCGCATCTCCACATCGTCGGGCAGACAATCCTCGCGGAACTGAGCCAGCACCTTGTCCACATCCTCGCCGAACTGCACTATGTTGTGACCCTTGAGCATCTCCAGCGAGAGAACCACGCAACGCTTGCCGTTGGACTCTATATAGGCCTCGCTCATGTCGTATTCGCGTGTCACGGTGGCAATGTCGCGCACCCTCAGCACCTTGCCGTCGGGAGCGTTAAAGATGATACGCTCGCTTATCTCCTGCTCGGAACTTATGCTTGGCGCCACGTGTATCTTCAGGTTCTGGTGCGGGGTGGATACCATACCGCTCATGGTGGTAAGTCCCTGACTTGTCAATGCCTGCACCAATGCCTGACGTCCGATTCCATAGGCCGCCAGACGTTCCTTGTCCACGGTGATGGTGAGTTGCTGCTTCTTCTCGCCCAGTTGTTGCACTTTGCTCACATTGGGCAATCGGCGCAGACGGTCGGCCAGTTCATCGCTATAACCCTGAAGTTCGCGGTACGAACGCTGGTCGCTCTCCACGGTGACGAGCAAGGCACTTGTGTCGCCAAAGTCGTCCTGTACCACCAATGCCAGCACACCCTGTGGCAATGAAGACTTGAAGGCATTCAACCCATGCTTCATCTTGCTCCAAACTGGGGTGAGGTTGTCCTGGTCCTGATGAAACTGTACCATCACTATGCACATGCCGTTTTGGCTTGTGGAGTAGGTCTTGCTACGGTCCACCTCCTTGTAGGTGAAAATATAGCGCTCGAGCGGACGTGCCACCTGTTCCTCTATCTCCTCGGCCGTAGCACCTGGCATCACGGCAATCACCACACCCTGACGTATGGTAAAGGGTGGAAACTCGTCCTTTGGCATCACATATATTGCCCATAGGCCGAAGGCCAGAAGCAATGCCGTGAGGAAAGCCGTTATCTTGTAATTGTGGATAGGCCATGCTATCCAACTGCTGTTCTTGAATGTCATAATTGTTTAAATCTGAAAACGGAAAACGGAAATCTGAAAACTTTAACGAACTGAAATCGGAAAAGGGGAAACGGAAAGTTGAGGAATTGACGACAACCTTGTCGTTTAACCATTAATCCCACATTATGGTCTTAGTTTTCCGTTTTCACTTTTCCGTTTCTACCAAAGTTCCCTCGCTCACCTTCTGATAGCCGTTTGTTATCACATGGTCGTTCTGGTCAAGGCCGGAGAGCACCTGTATGCGGTCGCCTATGGTCTTGCCCATGGCGATGTCCTTTCTGTGCGCCTTGTCACCTTTCACCACCCAGACGAAGTGCTTGCCATCGGCAGATTGCTGGATGCTGCGCACAGGCAGATACATGCCCTGGATGCTATCACCATGCAGATACACCTTTGCCACCATACCTGGCAAGATCTCGCCATCGGGGTTGGGCAGGGCTATGCGTATGTCGTAGGTGTGTGTCAGTGCATCCGCCACCACGCCCTTCTCTATCTCTCCGCCCTCCATAGTTTTGTCTCCGATGGCCTCAATGCCTATGAACGATGGAGTGTCGTGCTTGATGGTGGAAATCTCCTTCTCGGGGATGCTTACCTTCACCTTCAGAGTCTTGATGTCCAGGATGGTCAGTACGGGTTGACTGGGCAAGGCCGTTTCTCCGGCACTAACCCATTTCTTGCCCACAATGCCATCCATGGGAGCGTGTATTTCGCAATCCTCCAGCATCTTCTTGGCGGCAGAGAGCGAGGCTTCGGCCTGCTCCACCTTGCTTTGTACCTCCACCCACTTCATGTCGGCCAAGGACTTGTTTTCGTGCAACTGGCGCATACGCTCCAAGGCATCTGTGGCCTGCTTGTGCGATGCTTCTGCCATGGCCAGGGTGTTCTGTGCCTGAGTCTTGTCCATCTCTGCAATCAGCTGCCCCTTGTGCACTCTCTGTCCCTCGCTTACGCAAATCTGTTTCACGGTACCCATGTTAGTGAAACTCACCGCCACGGATGTTGCCTCCTCCACCGTGCCCACATAGGCAGTACCTGCCTCGTGAGGTTGGTCGGCAGCACATTCAGTCTTCACCTTTAGGGGAGCAGTGCTCTTCTGTTCCTTCTTCTGGGAGCAAGCCACCAGGCAAACCGCCATCAGCAGGATTTGCCATAGGCATAACGCTTTCATTGTCTTCTTTTTCATAGGTTGTGATTCTATTCTGTTTTTCGCATGCAAAGGTACGCATATAATGCTCATGTTGCTCTTTATTTTTAACGCAAATAGTGTTCTAAATGGAAAAAAACTGCAAAGATTAACACAACAAGTGGTTGGTTTTGCATTACGCAATACTGATTTGCCCCAATGATTTTTGCAAAACGAAGGAAAAAAGCGTATCTTTGTCTTCTCTACCTTTGTGTAAGAACTAATAAATAATGCAAGCACTTTCGCTCTTCGAACTCAATGCCATGGTGCGCTCCTTTGTTGAGGGGTGTGCCGAGGAGGCATATTGGGTGCATGGAGAACTTCTGGAGGGTAGGGCAGGATATGGCGGACACTTCTATGGCGAACTGGTGGAGAAGAACGAACTCACCGGTGCCATCGTGGCCAAGGCACGCATCACCATCTGGGCGCGTGTCTACAATATGCTTGCCCTTCGTTTTCAGGCAGAGACGGGGCAAAGCCTGCGTGCTGGCATAAAGGTGCTTTTGAAGGTGAAACTCACTTTCAGCGAACTTTATGGCTATGCACTGAATGTTGTTGATATAGACGGTAGTTACACTTTGGGCGACCAGGCACGTCGTCGTCAGGAGATATTGCAACGTTTGGAGCAGGATGGCATCATCAACGACAATAAAACCTTACCTCTGCCCACCTTGCTCAAGCGCATTGCTGTGGTGTCCAGCGTCACGGCGGCCGGTTATGGCGACTTCTGCCGTCAACTTCTTGAGAACGAGTGGGGACTGGCCTTCCGTGTGCAACTCTTTCCTGCCGTCATGCAGGGTCAGCATGTGCCCGAAAGTATTTCTGCAGCACTGATGCAGATAGCGGATGAGGCCGAGGCATGGGATGCAGTGGTGGTGATTCGTGGTGGTGGTGCCACGAGCGACCTTTCCGACTATGATTCCTACTCCCTTGCCGCTTGCGTGGCTCAGCACCCCTTACCTATTATAATAGGTGTGGGTCACGACCGTGACGAAACGGTGCTTGATCATGTGGCGCATACCTCCGTTAAGACTCCCACAGCGGCCGCCGCTTTCATCCTTGAGCATCAGTTGGAGCAACTCTCTCTGTTGCGCGATCTTCAGCAACGCATCCCCCTTGCAGCCTCCAGCAGGATGCAAGGCGAGGATAGACGCCTTGCTCTCCTTCGTCAGCGTCTTCCCTCTGTGGTGGCACTACGTTTGCAGCGCGAACATCAGCGCCTCGAACGCTCGTCGCTTCTCCTGCCCATCTCTGCTACTCGTGTGGTGACACAGGAAAAGCACCGCCTCGAACTCCTCTCCCAGCGTCTGGAGAGCCTCAATCCCGAAGTGCTCCTGAAACGAGGTTACACCATCACCTTGCTCGATGGCAAGATAGTGACCCATACCTCTCAACTTGCCCCCGGTCAAAGCATAGTAACACGCTTGCAAGACGGCGATGTCACATCCATAATCACCCAACCATAGTAAGTCATCTGTACTCTGTCATCTGTACTCTGTACTCTAACAACATATGAAATACGAAGAAGCCATTGCCAAGCTCGAACAGATAGCACGTCAGCTTGAGCAGAACCAGTTACCCATCGACCAGATTGCCGCCCAATTGCGCGAGGCGCAGGAGTTGGTGAAGTATTGCCGCGAACAGCTCACCTCGGTGGACGAGGAAATAAAGAAGATAGTGGGAGAGGAAGCGGCAGAGTGACAAAATTCTACCGATTTTCCTAAAATTCCCTTACATTTGTATTGGTTTTATAGGATAATTGTGTAAATTTGTGCACAAAATCTAATAAAACTATGAACGAAATAGATTGGAGTAGCCTTTCTTTCGGCTACATGAAAACGGATTACAACGTGCGCTGCTATTATCGCAATGGCGCATGGGGCGAGATAGAGAATTGTAGCGAGGAGACCATCCCCATGCACATGGCGGCCACCTGTCTGCACTATGGTCAGGAGGCTTTCGAGGGACTAAAGGCCTATCGTTGTCCAGATGGCAAGGTGCGTGTGTTCCGTTCCGATGAGAATGCTGCTCGCCTTCAGAGCACATGTCGTGGCATACTGATGCCCGAACTGCCTACGGACAAGTTCAACGAGATGGTGGACCGTGTGGTGCGCCTGAACGAGCGTTTCATCCCTCCCTATGAGAGTGGTGCCAGCCTCTACATTCGTCCTCTCATGATAGGTACCAGCGCACAGGTAGGTGTGCACCCCTCCCAGGAGTACCTGTTCCTTATCTTCGTGACCCCCGTAGGTCCTTACTTCAAGGGTGGTTTCTCCACCAATCCCTATGTTATTATTCGCGAGTTCGACCGCTCTGCACCTCTTGGCACCGGTGTCTACAAGGTGGGTGGCAACTATGCCGCTTCTCTGCGTGCCAACAAGATGGCGCACGACCTGGGCTACTCTTGCGAGTTCTATCTTGATGCCAAGGAGAAGAAGTACATCGACGAGTGCGGTGCAGCCAACTTCTTCGGTATCAAGGACAACACCTATGTTACTCCCAAGTCTACCAGCATCCTGCCTTCCATCACCAACAAGAGCCTTATGCAACTGGCTCAGGACCTCGGTTTAAATGTTGAGCGTCGTCCCATCCCCGTGGAGGAACTCTCCACCTTCGAGGAGGCTGGTGCATGTGGCACGGCTGCCGTAATCTCTCCCATCCAGCGCATCGACGACCTGGAGAACCAAATCAGCTATGTCATCTCCAAGGATGGCAAGCCCGGTCCCGTTTCCACCCAGCTATACAACAAGCTCCGTGGCATCCAGTACGGCACCGAACCCGACACCCACGGCTGGACCCGCGTGGTGATAGAGTAGAAAGATAAAAGAAAGGACCCTCCCCCTGATCCCTCCACACAAGGAGGGATCAGGGGGAGGGTCTCCTTTTCTCTATATTTCGTTTTTTTGGAGAAAAGAAAGATTATTAGTATTTTTGTGCTGTTGTTTTCATTAACTTGCTATATAGGGAAACTATGACAGATTACAGTAATAAGGAGAAAAGAGTTAATAGCATTAACTCTGTAGGATGGTTGGGTTATATCTTGGGTGCCGTTGCCATATTTGCCGGCTTCTTCTGGGCATTTGCGCATGGAATAAATACAGACATGAGTACAAGGGATAAGGTGGCGGTTGGTTTTGTGATATTGATTGTATTATTTCTTGTTTATGCCTTTTTGAGCATTGCTTTCAATAGAACCGGATTCTATTTTGACAGGATAGAGTATAAAGTAGGTTTATTCCGAAAGAAAGTGGTATGGCGCAATGAAATTGCCAGTGTATGTGTCAAGTATACTTACCAAATTGGAGCCAAATCTCCTAAATACACTGAACTTGAGGTGGTCAAGATGGACGGAGGGTCTGTTTCTCTAAGGACAGAGACATCAAATAAGTTGAGGGAATACTATGATTTAATGCTTCGCTTTCTGTATGTTGATTACCCCATAAGAAAAGGCACTCCAGCCAGAACCATAAATTTGCATAATCCGGATGGCTTGAAACTAAAGGCGTCTGTAAACAAATTAGAGGACTTGAAGGTCCTGAAGGTGACGCCTGGAGATGTAGTGTGCCTGCTGGTATCTATAGGCGACAGGTCATCGAAGTATGCCGATAACCTGAATATTCATCTGTTTCCTATACGTAAAGATGACAAGAGCGAAATCATAGTCAAGTATTATGATAATGTGACGTATGCGGCGCTTTCCAACGTTGCAAATCTGGAGCAAGAGACGGAAAAATTGGACAAGCGTGCTCAGGATGAAAAGGACACTGAACGTGGATGCATGATTGCATTTGTTCTTGTATTGATACTTCTCTTTATGATTCTGTATATGCTGTTATTAGCACCTGCTCAGGGTTAAGGAAGCGGCAAACAGAAGTCTGTTTTCGGCGCTAATGAAGAAGCATGGCTATTTGTTGTAACAAACACCAGCTCTTCTGTAATCTGTAGTCATTTGTCCCTACCTTTTTATAAATGAAAATACGAAACGGAAAACGGTGAGCAGAACACCCACGGCTGGACCCGCGTGGTGATAGAGTAAAATAAGGACCCACCCCCAACCCCTCCCTGTATGGAGGGGAGTAGTTACAACCGACTGATAGATTTTCAGCTCATTCTACTCCCCGCCCTTTAGGGAGGGGTTGGGGGTGGGTCCTTGATCAGGGGGAGGGGTCCGTTATATCTTTAATCAAGAATACAGATATCTCTTGATGCTCTTCTTGGGAGTCTTCTCGAACTCTTCGCTGCGGATCTCGCTACTTGATATCTTGCTATATGCTGCCAATTCTGCATTCAGGGCAAGAACATTGTCGTTGATAAGCTTATCCAGTGCCTGGGCATCAAGACCTGCCTTCTTGCCTGCCTCGTAGTCGGCAACAACGAGTGCCACGATGGCGTTCTTGCGACCAACAACCAATGACTCTACTACGTAGGGGAGGTTGTTTATCTTGTCCTCAATCTCCTCGGGGTAGATGTTCTGACCATTGCCAGTGAGAATCATATTCTTGCAGCGTCCCTTGATGAATACATTGCCCTTGGTGTCCACAATGCCCATATCACCGGTCTTCAACCAACCATCCTCTGTAAATGTGGCGGCAGTGGCGCCTTCGTTCTTGTAGTAGCCCAGCATGACGGCATCACCCTTGACCTGAATCTCACCAAGTATCTTGGTTGGGTTGGCAGAGTCTATGCGCAACTCCAGTGGGTCGGCCTTCTTGCCGCATGAATACTTCACAAACTCGCTCTTGTCGCAATATGAGATAAGCGGACCGCACTCGGTCATGCCATAGCCAACGACGTAGGGGAACTTCATGCGCTTGAGCAGGTCCTCTACTTCGCTGTTCAGCGCTGCACCTCCGAGGATGAGACCTGTGGTGAAACCGTTGCCGAAGGCGGTGAGGAGCGACTTCCTTATCTTGTTGAGCACGATCTTGTCCAAACCAGGCACCTTCAGGAGCATCTTAGCAGGAAAACTATGTATTTTTGGGAATACCCTTGACTTGAATATCTTCTCTATAACCATAGGTACGGTCAGGAACATGAATGGCTTTACTGTGGCCAGACCCTCCAATAGACGCGCTGGGGTGGGTTTGCCTTGCATGATGTGTACGTGGCAACCGCCAGCCAAGGGGAACAGCACGTCGAATGTCTGACCGAACATGTGCGCCATGGGCAGGATAGCAAAGATGTGTCCGCCTCGTGTGGCAGGAATCTTGCGGCGTGCAAAGTCGAGGTTTACCGACAATGAGCGTGCAGGCAGAACAACGCCCTTGGAGGTTGCACTGGTCGTGCCTGATGTGAAACTGATCTCAACGATAGCCTCCATGTCGCGCTCTTCGGGATAGAAGTTGATGAGGTCTGCACTCAGCCCTTTTGGATAGAGCTTTGCAAAGTGCTCGTCGAGGTTGTCGTGTGCTGTGGCCAAGGCCTTTACTGAGGCCAGGCAGATGCTGATGTCCTTTACGTTGATGATGCCAGCAAAACCAGGAGTGGTCTCCAGTTGCTGGACATACTTCTCGTTGCTCTCTAAACTGTTGAAGGCTATGTCGTCAGCAATGAGCAGCTTGCACTCCGAGAAAGCACCCAGTTCTGCCACCGCAGCTGGTGTGAAATCGGGGAGGAAGGGTACGGTCACTGCGCCGTAGGTAAGAGTGGCGAAATAGGCAATCACCCATTCTGCCGAGTTGCGTGCGTAGAGGGCAATCTTCTCACCCTTCTTTATGCCGGCCTCGGCAAACAGGATGTGATATTTGGCTATTTGTTCTGCCATCTGGCCATAGGTGTATGTTACACCGCCAAAATTGGTTACGGCAGGAGATGCCCAATTCTCTTTTACAGAGTCATTAAAAAGACTAACAAAGTGTTTCATTTATATTAAATATTATATAGTTGCGAACAACGATTATTGGCGTATATCCTCTGCAAACGACATGCTTGTTTGACAGGAATGTATAGCTCAGGTTTAAATCTGTGCGCAAAAGTAGTCATTTTTGGACAATTTCCTGTTTGTTTTGGCAATAAAATCTGCATAAAGCGAAAAAAATGTGCAATAAAGGGTGTAAAATTGCACAAAAATCAACAAAAGTGCAGTTGTTTGTTGCTCAACGCTCACCGCTCACCGCTCATCGTTGAAGAAGAGTTTTCCCCTTTTATCACCTCTCCTGCCAGCATCATGCCGAAGATGGCGGTGATGTGGCATAGCGAACCGTTGGTCTGCACCTTGCGGAACTGAAGTTCTTCCTCAATG
>JAFYVX010000252.1 GCA_017558255.1 Bacteroidaceae bacterium | reverse complement strand
TATATTTTTCGACGACGGAACCTACGAAACCTTCACTCCGTAGTCAAATAAAACGGCAGAATAACATACAAATTATGGGTGAATGTGGTATAAATTGCGTTCTAAATGCGCTATTTTATGTTAGAAACTCCCACAGGTTTCGCCTATTTTTAGTATCTTTACCATGAAATTATTCAGTTATATATATAAATAAGGTATAATTTATGGCATTAAAAAAGCATATCGTAGACTTGCAGGTGGTTTCCAAGGAGGACTTAGGCGACCGCTTTGTATTGTTGAAATGTACCGATCCTAAGGCACCACTCCCCCCTATGATGCCTGGTCAGTTTGCCCAGTTGCGCGTTGACGGAAGCAAGGAAACCTTCCTTCGCCGTCCCATCAGTATTAACTTTGTGGATATGCAGAAGAACGAGATATGGTTCCTCGTCCAGCTCGTTGGAGCGGGTAGTCGTGCCCTTGCTCGTCTTCAGGAAGGTGATTTGCTCAATGCATTATTGCCCCTGGGAAATGGTTTCTCCATGCCTGCCAGTGCAGACAAGAAACACTTGCTTGTAGGTGGTGGTGTGGGTACGGCTCCTCTGCTCTACATGGGTGCACAGATGAGTCTAATGGGGTTCCGTCCCACTTTCCTCCTCGGAGCACGCACGGCAGATATGTTGCTTCAGCTTGAGGATTTCAAGCGAGTTGGTGATGTGTATGTAACCACAGAGGACGGCACAATGGGCGAAAAAGGTTTTGTCACCCAGCATTCCATCTTGTTCAAGCAGCACTTCGACCGCATTTCTGTCTGTGGTCCTTCTCCTATGATGAAGGCCGTTGCACGCTTTGCCAAGCAGAACGGGGTGCCCTGTGAGGTGTCTCTGGAGAACATGATGGCTTGTGGCCTTGGCGCATGTTTGTGCTGTGTGGAGAAGACCGTTAAGGGCAATGTCTGTGTGTGCACAGAGGGTCCTGTGTTTGATGTTAACGAACTCACTTGGGAATAGTATATACATTTTATAGACAGAGATGTCTTTTTCCTATATATTGAAGTATGGCAAATCTTATAACAAACATAGGGGCTCTGACAATGAAAAACCCCGTGATGACCGCCAGTGGCACTTTTGGTTATGGCATAGAGTTTGAGGATGTGGTAGACCTCACCGCTATCGGTGGTATTATTGTAAAGGGCACTACTTTCCAGCCCCGTCAGGGTAACGACTATCCCCGTATGGCAGAGACTCCCAGCGGTATGCTTAATTGTGTAGGCTTGCAAAATAAGGGCGTCCAGTATTTCTGCGAGACAATATATCCCAAGATTCGCAAGATAGACACGCAGATGATAGTGAACGTGTCAGGCTCCTCGCCAGAAGACTATGCGCGTTGTGCCGCATGTGTCAACGATCTGGAAGACATACATGCCATAGAGCTTAATATCTCCTGCCCCAATGTTCACGATGGAGGTATGGCTTTCGGTGTTACCACAGAGGGAGCGTCAAGTGTGGTACGTGCCGTGCGTAAGGCGTACAACAAGACTCTGATAGTAAAACTCTCGCCCAATGTGACTGACATCGTGAGCATCGCTAAGGCCGTGGAGGCAGAGGGTGCTGATTCCGTAAGTCTGATAAACACCCTCATGGGCACAGCCATCGACATTGAGAAGCGTCGTCGCATGCTCTCCATCGGTACTGGTGGCTTGTCTGGTCCATGTGTCAAGCCCGTTGCCCTGCGCATGGTGTATCAGGTGGCAAAGGCCGTGAATATCCCAGTGATAGGTCTTGGCGGTATCTCCAGTGCCACAGACGCCATAGAGTTTATCATGGCAGGTGCCAGCGCCATAGAGATAGGTACTGCCAACTTCCTTGACCCTGCTATCTCTGCCAAGGTTGCCCAAGGCATCAACGAATGGCTCGATGCTCACAACATTGCTTCTGTCAAGGACATCATCGGTGTGGCAGAGTAGTCATCCGAAGTGCCAAAGACAAAATTACGATAAAACAATCATAAAAAGAGAACAGGCGGCATCTGTGTTAAGATGTCGCCTGTTTTGTTTTTGAGTCGGTTCTATTGTTGGTCTGCAGATTTGTCTGGTGGATGGGAAACAACAACTCAATAAAACTTTCTCCTCGCTCGTAGGGGCGCAGCGTGCTGCGTTCGCCTGATAACTATTTTGCTAATTGCTAATCGTTCACCTATCACCGCTCAGGTAGTCTTCCTGAGACTGAGTGGACGAGTAGCGAAGCGACGGAGGGGCAGCCTATCATCCCTCACCTTTCACTTACCGTATTTCTTGGCCAGTTGGTAGGAGTTGTACACGTTGTGCCAGATGCTATAAAAACCTCCTGCGATGCTGCTCAGGGGATCCATAAACGAGTATCCGCACCAGATGGAGAAGATGGTGTTCTTTTGGCCAAGACCTTGTGTGGCGCTTATAACCTCGTCCTCGGTGTTGTTGCCAAGATGCTTACCCATCCAACTGCCCAGAGTAAATTGTATGAGGCACGCCAACAGGCTTCCGCTGGCAATAGCCACTTGAGGCAGAAGTCCATGACCGGCATTCAGGCTATGATGCATGTTCTTCACGCTCACGGCAATAGCCATGGACAGGGCTATCATCCACAGGTAGAAGGCTGCATTTGGAATGCCCGTTAGTATCCTTGCAAGTCCAGGTGTAAGTCTGCGCATTATTATCGCGCATACAAAAGGTAGGAACAGGAGAGGGAAAATCTTCAACACTATCTTGCTGAATGTAGCCCAAAAGGTAACGTCGCTGTTTTGGTAAATCAGCGGTACCATGGCAGGGATAAGCAGAGATGCCATCAGGTTGGCCAGAATGATGTACATCGTCAGCGACCCTTGGTTGCCACCCATTTTGCCTGTGATTACTGCCGCCGCTGTGGCCGTGGGGCATATCATGCACAGAAGAAATCCCTCCATGCCCAGACGCCATGTATACGACATGGGTATGCATGCCAAGGCCAATCCTCCCAATACCCAGAGACTTCCCTGCAAAATCAGCCCTCCCATTTGCCAACGGCGCAGATGCAGGTCGGATGGTTTCACCTTCAGGAAGGTGAACAGAAGCATGAGGAAAAGCAAGGTCGGTTGTGCCACCTGCACCGCATCGTTTGCCAAAGCCCGTGTACCCTTCAACGCGTCTATGTTGGCGAAAAGGAGATATGCGCTTGCTCCGGTGAGCATACTTACCACCAATCCCCAACGTTTGAGAAATAGAAAGGCGTTCTTCATCTTCTGTATAGGTAGGTTCTATAATATTGACGTGTTATTTGCTCAATTTCTTGATTTCCTGAAGCAACTGGCGGTTGAAATGGTATCTCTCCTTGTCGTAGAACCATCCGAATTTGTTGAAATATCGTACCATGCTCATGGTATGTATCAGGAAAAGGCGCAAACTACGATGTGAACCACGGTTGAATTTGTGGAAAATGGTTACATTGGGGAAGAACAGAGTCTTGAAATGTCGATGTATGCGTCTTGTGAGGTCGAAATCCTCAGCATACATGAAATAGCGTTCGTCAAAAAGACCGCACTCCTGCAATGTGCTTGTGCGGAGGAACATGAAGCATCCAGAAAGACAGGGCACGTTCATTATATTCTTGTAACCGGAATCCGCTAATTCATACCTCTTGTTCCTTCTCTTGAACATCCACTCTGGCAGGATCATTCGGCAGAACATATCCATGGGTGTGGGCAGCAGTTTGGCAAGAGGTTGTATCTTGCCGTCCAGAAACAGCACCTTGGGCATAATCTGTCCAACTTCGGGGTGTTCCTCCATGTATTTCCATATAGTAGGGATAACGTCTGAGGAGAACCACACATCGGGATTCACGACAAGATGATACTGGCATCCTTCCTCCATAGCCAGACGGATGGCACGATTGTTCCCCCTTCCGTAGCCAACATTGTCTTCGTGCAGATATTCTATCTGAAATCCCCTCTCTATGTGCTCGCGGATGTCCTTGTCGCGATGCATGTATTGTTGCAGTTCCTCGCGCAAGGAAAATACCCGGTCGCTATGGTCAATAATCCATACCTTGCGTATAGGCGATGCGATTATAGAGCGCAGGATGGCTTCTATATCCAGAAGGTGGTCGTTGTATGTTACAATGCTTGCTGTTATCATGGATTAGCGTGCTCTTGTGTTCTTTGTGTGGCGTTCTTCCAACAAAATAACGCCCGCCCTTTCACAAGGGTGGGCGCCATTGATTTTGGATTTGTTCTTCTAATCCTTTACTTTACCTTAGCTACGATAGCCTTGAAAGCCTCGGGGTTGTTAACAGCCAGGTCAGCGAGAACCTTACGGTTGATCTCGATACCTGCCTTGTGCAACAGACCCATCAGCTGGCTGTAGCTGAGACCCTCCAGACGAGCTG
>JAFYVX010000251.1 GCA_017558255.1 Bacteroidaceae bacterium | reverse complement strand
TTATGTCAATCCCTTATTCTCTTATCCTCCGCCAGGTGCGTCCTGGCAAGCCCGAACAGGGCAACAAGACCTATCCTACGGCTCAGTACCGCCAAGTTCTTGACCTTTCTGCCATGGCAGCACACATGACCGCCCACTCCAGCAAGTACGACAAGGGCGACATCATGGCCGTGGTGACCCAACTGGCCTCCTGCATCCGAGAGCAGCTGCTCCTGGGCAACAAGGTGACCCTTGGCGACCTTGGCTCGTTCTCCGTAAGCCTCGTAGCAGAGTCGGCTAACAATGCCGAAAGTTTCAGTACCTCGCTGATAGAGCGTGCGCGTGTGCGCTGGAGCCCCAGCAACGCCCTCTCCAACCTGGAGAAGGAAGCATCCTTTGAGTATGTAAGCACCCGCAAGGCTCAGGACGAGGCCCGCAAGGCTGAGAAGGAACTCCTCAACAACATGGCTACCATCCAGCCTGGTGAAGAACCCGATGCCGAGCCCGATGACAACGGCGGTGGCGGCGGTACCGATCCCGATGATGGCGGTGGCAACCTGGAGTAGATGAACGGTGAACGGAGCAGTTTTCCGATTTCCAATTTCCGTTTGAAAAAGTTTTCCGATTTCCGTTTATAAGTGCGAGCGGCGACTGCTTGCTAATGCAAAACAAGATGGCGTCACACAAGTGATGCCATCTTTATTTATTGCCCCCGAAAGAGTGTCCTCAGTTCCTCAGTTTGGTTCCCCATCTGTGTAAATCCGTTTCACCTGTGTCCCTTCAATTCTTCAATAAATTGGTATTAGTCGTGAAAAACATTAACCCTGACTTCATATTTCTCGTTCGTTTTTTCTATCTTTGTAACCAGAATAATTTAATGGCCATTAAAATCAGATGCCGCTATGAGGTTCTATAACAGAGAGTAATGAACCTCCTAAATAGATACGGATATGGCAATGAAAACATACACCCTTGAAGAGCTTGAAGACAAGTACATCGGCAAGAAGGGAACCGAGAAGAGAAACAAATACGAACAGGAACTGAGTGAAGAACTTCAGGCCTACCATATTGGAGAAGCTATCAAGCAAGCCAGATTAGCCAAGAATCTCACACAAGAGCAACTTGGCGAAAAAGTTGGTGTACAAAAGTCCCAAATTTCCAGATTGGAGAATGGCAAGAGCATAACCATCTCATCCTTGATGCGTCTATTTTCAGCAATGGAAATTCCTGTTACTTTAGACATGGGAGGAATTGGCAAGGTTGTTCTTTGCCAATAAGCGTATAGACATCTGTATTTCAATCAAGTAGGAGGAAACGCGTTTTCTTCCTACTTTCGTTTTTCTTACCTTTGTAACCAGAATTAATTTAATGGCCATTAAAATAATGCATTGCTAAGAGGTTCTATAACAGAGAATAATGAATCTCCTAAATGGATACGGATATGCCTTTTTCACTCACTTAATCGTACTTTGAGGCTGGCGCCTCGAAGGTACTCTCGTTGACTCTTGTCTTCCTCCTTCTCATAAGGCATAGCATGCAAGCATACTCTGCTCCTATTTCGTACGTCGGTTCGGAAATGTTCAAATAAATTTGACCTAACGACCTTAGAAACTCACACTCGGCATAAAAAGTACACTTTTTCTGCTCTCGCTTAATCGTTTCTTTGACATTTCGCTCGCTTATTCGTACCTTTGAGGCTAACTCCTCGAAGGTACTCACGCTCGGAAAAATCAAATTATCATTTGCTTTTTCGCTCGCTTATTCGTACCTTTGCAACTATGAATTCACTTACTTTAGACAACGGCTTGCGTGTGGTGTATGCACCCAGCCCTACGAATACGGTGTACCTGGGCTTGGCACTGGATGCAGGCACCAGGGACGAGACAAACGAGGAAAGCGGCATGGCACACTTTGCCGAGCACCTGAGTTTTAAGGGTACGGACAGGCGCACATCGCGACAGATAATAACCTACATGGAGAGCGTGGGAGGCGACCTGAATGCCTTCACTGGCAAGGAGGAGACGGTGTATTACTGCACCTGCCAGAAGGAGCATTTCCACCGTGCCATGGACATCCTGTTTGACGTAGTTTTCCATAGCAGGTATCCGCAGGAGGAGATGGACAAGGAGGTGGAGGTAGTCATTGACGAGATAGAGAGCTACAACGACTCGCCATCCGAACTTATCTACGACGACTTCGAGGCAATGCTTTTCCAAGGGCACCCTCTTGGCAGAAACATCCTGGGCGATGCAGACAGGCTTCGCACCTACAAAACAGAGGACGTGCTGAATTATACACACAGGCTTTACGTCCCCTCCAATGCCGTGCTCTTTGTCTATGGCAATGTCTCGGAGAAGGAGATAATGAAACAGATAAGGAAGAATGACCCACCCCAACCCTCCCTGCAGGGAGGGAGAGCCAATATCAACCGACTAAGTGGCCACATCGGCTGTACATCATACTCCCCTCCATACAGGGCGAGCGAGGTCTTCAGAAGAAGCACTGAAACAACGTTCGACGCCCGAAGGGGCTTAAGTCAATGTGCTTCTGTACCTCGGGAGGGGAGAACTACCCAGTTCGACGCGCGGACAGGCTGGGGGGTGGGTCCTGTATCGGGAAGCCACATCATCCATAAGGACACACACCAGGCGCATATCATGATGGGTGCGCGTGCCTTCGGGGGCAATCACGAGAAGCACCTTGCCCTTTTCCTTGCCAACAACATCCTGGGAGGCCCCGGGTTGAGCAGCCGTTTGAACCTTGCGCTGAGGGAAAAGCGAGGCCTTGTCTACACCGTGGAAAGCACACTGACCACATACACCGACACGGGTGTGTGGGCAATATATTTCGGTTGCGACCACCACGATACGGAAAAGTGCAAGAGGATAGTAAAGAGGGAGTTGCAACGCCTGTGCGACGCTCCCCTGTCGGACAAGGCATTGGCGGCCGCAAAAAGACAGATAATCGGTCAGATAGCCCTGTCGTACGACAACTTCGAGAGTGTGGCAATAGGTATGGGCAAGCGCATGCTGCACTATGGCCGCACGCAGACGAAGGAGAAAATGATAGAGCGTATACAAGCCCTTACCGCCGAACAGGTGTGGGACGCCGCCAAGGAGGTGTTCAACCCCGAGAACCTTACCATTCTGGAGTACAGGTGAAACGAAGCCGTTTGCCCGTCTGCGGGTGAGTGAACGATAGTTCCCCTGCGTGAAGCATGAGGCGCGGAGCACTCTGATTGCCATAGAGCCGGTCGCCAAGGATGGGATTGCCCAATCCCTCTGCCATGTGCACACGCAACTGATGCGTGCGACCCGTATGCGGTGTGAGCATAAGATGCGCATGCCCGTCCACGTTTCCTATGACCTTGTATCTGGTCAGTGCGCTCTTGCCATTCTCCATGTTCACCACCTGGCGCGGACGATTGTCCACATCCGGGCGCAAGGGCAAACGGATGTCGCCCTCCTGTCCCTCGGGCATTTCACCCTCGAGCATGGCCTCGTAATGCTTTTCCACCTCACGCTGCTCAAACTGGCGGCGGAGTTCTGCCTGTATCTTAGGGCTCTTTGCCAATACCAGCAAACCACTGGTATCCTGGTCGAGCCTGTGCACGGACAGGCACCCCGTGATGCTCTCCACCGAAGGCAGAAATTCCTTTCCCGGTACGGATAGGAGTCCGGAAGGCTTGTTGACCACCACCAGGGAGTCGTCCTCGTAGACGGTGGACAGGCGCGACACCAGATCCATATAGTTTCCAAGACGAGGGTCGGCCTCCACTTCCATGCCCGAAAGCATGTGCGCAAGTATGGGGCGGCACCGGTGTGTGCATGGAGGGTAGAAACTATTGTCTGCCGAGCTCCATTCGGCTATGGCCAGGGGACGTATGCCACGGCGGAAAGCCTCCTGCAGAAGTTTGGGAGCACAACAATCCCCGGCACCACCTGGAGGAACGGCAGGGGCGAAGATGTCCAGCAGGTTGGCACTCTCGCCACGCACGTTGAGCACCGAATAACGAGCGAACAACCACCGCTGAAGGGCACGGGAACGCTCCTTACGCTCGTGCCGCAGGTCGCACACCTCGCGGGCAGAGGCCTTGCCAGAATCAAGGTAATGGTTTATGGCACTTATCTCCGCCTCCTCCTTCAGGAAATAACGCCCCTCGCCCTCCTGTATGTCAAAGACAGGGGGCACGAACCCCGGCTGGTATGTCTTGCCCCCAAGAGTACCAGAGAAGGCCGCGAGGTAAGAGAAAGGGAGGACCCTCCCCCCTGCCCCTCCACAAGGGAGGGGAGTAGTTACATCATATTGGTGATTTGACAAAACATTATACTCCCTCCCCTTGTGGGAGGGTTGGGGAGGGGTCCGTTGGGGAGGGTCTTGTGGCCCTTCGTTGGTTGGGCTGTATATCAACACCCCAAACATCTTCCCTTCCCGAACATCCTTTTGCCATTCGGGTATGGAGAGGTAGTACTCCCTGACCTTTTCCATGGCAGGGATGCACCGAGGGTCGAGGGTATAGATATTCATAGATGGAGTTTGTGAGAAAATTCCGTTCACAGATAATACACCGATTCGGGACCCATATTGAAGAGGAGGTCTACGATGCTCAGGTTGGGAATGAAGTCATGACGCGAGGCAAACATCTGGTAGTACGGTGTGTCCCTGCGCCTGTCCTCTGCCACCAAGGGAAAAGGTTCCAAGAGCCTCATCACCGTCTGGTGCAGGTCGTTGTTGAAGTCGGCAAGACGCTCCCAACGGCGCTCGTGATAAAAGGGATGGAAGTCCTCCTCGTAATAATCAAAATAAGGCGTCTGCCTGTAACTGGACACCAGGGCATTCCAGTGCTGATGGCGCCAGTTGCCATGCTCGGAGATAAGGATTTCGCCCACAGGCATACGGCCATGCGGATTGACCACAGGCACGGTGAGGGCAAGTGCCCCGTGAGGGGAATCTATGAGGCAACGGTTCATGGAAGTCTGCTTGCGGTAGGGCACGGAAAAATCAAGCGAAACCTCCTCGCGAAGCAAACGGCGGTAATATTCTATGGAACCCAGATATGCTGTTGTCATAAGACAAAAGTAAAGTTTTTTCCCGCCATGGCAAAGCAAAACGTCTTATTTTTGCCAAAACTACATGCATTAGAACCTAAAATTAAATATGTGCGTGGAATATTTCAAAGAAAAAAACTATCTTTGTGGAGATAATATGCACATTAACCCCATTAGGAAACTATGTCTGAACTTCAAATCAAACGCATCACCACCAAGAGAGAATTGAAGGATTTTGTTCGTTTCAACTATGAAATGTACAAGGATTGCCCCTATGCCGTACCCGATTTTCTTGAGGACACACTGGACACTTTCAACAAGGACTATAACGCTGCCTTCGAGTTTTGCGACGCCGATTGGTTCCTTGCCCTTAGGGACGGCAAGATTGTGGGACGTGTGGCGGCCATTATAAACAACAGGGCAAACCAGAAATGGGGCACCAGAAATGTGCGATTCGGATGGATAGACTTCGTTGACGACCTGGAGGTGTGCAAGGCTCTCATCAGCACCGTGGAGCAGTGGGGCAAGGAGCGTGGCATGGACACCATCGTAGGCCCTCTGGGCTTTACCGACCTTGACCAGGAGGGTATGCTTTTCGAGGGTTATGACCAGATGGGTTCGATGTACACGATGTACAACTATCCCTACTACAACGAGCACCTCAAGGCCTTGGGCTTTGAAGAGGATGCCGTGTGGGTGGACAGAAGAATCAAACTCCCCAACATAAATGGCGAGAATTCTGCCAACCAGCAAAAGTTCTTCCGTGTGGCCAAACTTGTCGAGGAGAGATATGGTTTCAAGGTGCATAGGTTCAAGAACAAGAAGGAACTGAAGGAGAGTGGCTACATACTGAAGGTTTTTGATATCATCAACAAAGCATACCAGAACCTTTACGGCACCACTGACATGACACAGCGCCAGGTGGAGCAGTATGCCAATATGTATCTGCCTTATCTTGATACCCGGCTGATATCTATTATTGACAACAAGGAGGGCGAACCGATAGCGATGGGTATATGCATGCCCAGTCTCACCAAGGCTATCCAGAAGGCAAAGTCCAAGATGCTGCCCTTTGGATGGTGGCATATGGCAAAGGCCTTGTACCTGAAGCATAGTTCCACTCTGGACCTTTTGCTCATAGGCACATTGCCTGAATATCAGGACACAGGCTGCATCAGCCTTATTTTTGCCGATATGATAGTAGCTGCACAAAAGATGGGATTCCAGATTGCCGAATGTTGCCCGCAACTGGAAAACAATAGCAAGGCACTGAGCGTATGGCGCTCTCTGGACACCGAGGTGACAAAGAGAAGACACACCTGGAAAAAGTCCATCTAACCACACACATACACACCTGCATACCAAGACCATGGAAGATATAAAGGAAAGCACGCAGATAGAGGAAGTAACTTACGACGAGGGCAATATCCGGCACCTCTCGGACATGGAGCATGTCCGCACCCGACCTGGCATGTACATCGGCCGCTTGGGCGATGGCCAGCAAGCAGAGGATGGCATATATGTGTTGCTGAAGGAGGTCATCGACAACAGTATCGACGAGTTCAAGATGAACGCCGGCAAGCGCATAGAGGTGGACATCCAGGACAACCTGCGTGCCAGCATCCGCGACTATGGCCGTGGCATACCGCAGGGCAAACTGGTGGAGGCTGTGTCCATGCTGAACACCGGTGGCAAGTATGACTCCAAGGCCTTCAAGAAGAGTGTTGGCTTGAATGGTGTAGGTCTGAAGGCGGTGAATGCACTGAGCAGTCATTTCGAGGCGCATTCCTATCGCGACGGACAGGTCAGGAAGACCGTCTTCGAAAAGGGTATCCTCGTGAGCGACACCACCGAAGCCACTCAGGACGAGAACGGCACATACGTCTTCTTCGAGCCCGACCCCACCCTGTTCAAGCACTATAAGTTCCGCGACGAGTTCATTGAGATAATGCTGCGCAACTACACCTACCTGAACACAGGCCTCACCATCATGTTCAACGGTAGGCGCATCCATTCGCGCGACGGTCTTTCCGACCTGCTCAACGACCGCATGGATTACGACGCCCTGTATCCCATCTGTCATCTCAGGGGCGAGGACATAGAGATTGCCTTCACGCACACCAAGCAGAACGGCGAGGAATACTACTCCTTCGTGAACGGCCAGCACACCACTCTGGGCGGTACGCACCAGGCGGCCTTCAAGAAGTACATTGCCGAGGTTATCAAGGACTATTCGGGCAAGAACTATGAGTATGGCGACATCCGCAACGGACTTGTTGCCGCCATAAGCATAAACATACAGGAACCCATGTTCGAGAGCCAGACAAAGGTGAAACTGGGTTCGCAGACAACCGCCCCCGAGGGTGGCATAAGCATAGACAAGTTCATAGGCGACTTTGTGAAGGCGCAGGTGGACAACTTCCTGCACAAGAACACCGACATTGCCGACATCATCCTGGCCAAGGTGCAGGAGAGCGAGAAGATACGCAAGGAAATGGCTGGCGTGGCAAAGAAGGCCAGGGAGATGAGCAAGAAAGCCAACCTGCACAACCGCAAGCTCCGTGATTGTCGCGTACACCTGTCCGACGCCCGTGGCACTCAACAGGAGGAGTCCTGCATCTTCATCACCGAGGGTGACTCTGCAAGCGGAAGCATCACCAAGAGCCGTGATGTGAACACACAGGCGGTGTTCTCTCTGCGAGGCAAACCCCTCAACTGTTTCGGCATGACCAAGAAGGTGTGCTACGAGAACGAGGAGTTCAACCTCCTCCAGGCGGCCTTGAACATTGAAGACGGTTTGGAGGGCTTGCGCTACAACAAGGTTATCGTTGCCACCGATGCCGATGTGGACGGCATGCACATCCGTCTGCTCATGATAACCTTCTTCCTGCAATTCTTCCCCGACCTCATAAAGAAGGGCCATGTCTACATCCTGCAGACACCGCTCTTCCGTGTGCGCAACCGCAAGACAAAGGTTAGCAAGAAGAAGATAGAGGCCATAGAGAAGGAACTGAAGGCTTACGACGAAGGTACCGACATGGAACAGGACCCAGAACTGAGCAAGAAGACTAACTCGACGCACAAGCGTCACATCTCCTTCGGTTCGGACTTCATCACACAATACTGCTACACCGAGGACGAGCGCCTGCAGGCAATCTCCGACCTTGGTCCCGACCCCGAAATAACACGATTCAAAGGTTTGGGCGAGATAAGTCCCGACGAGTTCAAGAACTTCATCGGTGCAGACATACGCCTGGAGAAGGTTAACCTGAGCAAGAGCGACCAGGTGGGCGAACTGCTGGAATACTACATGGGCAAGAACACCATGGAGCGCCAGAACTTCATCATAGACAACCTTGTCATCGAGGAGGACATTGCCGAAGAATATGAATAAGGTCATCTTTCCCGGGTCGTTCGACCCCTTTACCATAGGGCATGCCAATCTCGTGGACAGGGCGCAGAGGCTCTTTGACGAGGTGATCGTTGCCGTGGGCTACAACGAGCAGAAGCACGGGTGGCTGCCCGTGAAGGAAAGGGTGCGTGCCCTTCGCGAATACTACAACAGCAACCCAAAGGTGCGTGTGGAGAGCTACACCGGACTTACCGTAGACTTTGCCCAGGCACAGGAGGCCCGTTTCATTCTCCGCGGAGTACGCTCGGTAAAGGACTATGAATACGAACTGGGCATTGCCGACATAAACAGCAGGCTTGCCGACGTGGAAACGGTGGTTCTGCTTGCCGACCCCACCATCTCGGGCATATCCAGCAGTGTGGTGCGCGAACTGCATCACTTCGGCCGCGACATCACCACATGGCTTCCCCAAGGACTAAAATACAGAATAGACAAACAGGAATGAAAAAGACACTGATACTTACCATAGGCATACTGACATGCCTTCTCTCCGCCACGGCTCAAAAGAACGTGGACGAGCAAATCCGCAAACTGATTATCTCCACCGCTACAATCAACAACTACTACGTTGATTCCGTAGACACAGAGAAACTGGTGGAGGATGCCATACGTGGCATGCTGGAGAAACTGGACCCCCATTCGCAATACAGTACGCCAGAGCAGACAAAGCGCCTGAACGAACCCCTGCAAGGTTCCTTCGACGGAATTGGCGTGCAGTTCAATATTCTGGACGACACCCTGATGGTGATACAAACCATTACTGGAGGTCCTGCGGAAAAGGCTGGCGTGATGGCGGGCGACCGCATTATCTCTGTTGCCGACACCGCCATTGCCGGTGTGAAAATGCCTCAGGAGGACATCATGAAACGCCTGCGTGGCCCGCGAGGCACCATAGCCCGCCTCGGGATATTGCGCGATGGCATAGAAGACACGCTTCGCATTGATGTGGTTCGCGACAAGATTCCCTTGAACTCCGTGGATGCAGCCATAATGCTCACACGCAATACTGGCCTTATACGTTTCAGCAACTTTGCCGCCACCACACACCAGGAGGTTGTGGAGGCAATCAGGAAACTTAAGGGACAGGGCATGAAGAACCTTATTCTCGACGTCACCCAGAACGGTGGCGGTTTCCTTCAGGCCGCGGCGGAGATAGCAAGCGAATTCCTGCCTCAAGGCGACATGATCGTGTACACCAAAGGTCGCGCATTCAAGCAGCAGGAGTTCCGTAGCCGTGGTGGCAATGCCTTCCAGGAGGGCAAGGTAATCATTCTCGTAGACGAATACTCTGCCTCAGCC
>JAFYVX010000250.1 GCA_017558255.1 Bacteroidaceae bacterium | reverse complement strand
CATCTCCTCGGCCTGAATCTCCTGACCGAAACGCTTCTTCAGCAGAGCGATGGGAGCCTGACCGGGACGGAAACCGGGCAGAGAAGCCTTCTTGCGATAGTCCTTCAGTGTCTTTTCCACATTGGCAGCATAGTCAGCCTTTGCCAGTGTAATGGTCAGCAACGCAGTTACGTTGCCAGTCTTTTCAAATGAAATGTTCATTGGTTTATATCTATTATTATGTTTTAATTCTCGTCTTGTCAAAACTTGCGCATAGGCGCATTCAGCGTGCAAAGGTAATAAAAAATAATGAGGAACTGACAACGCTATATCATGTTTTTTCAACTTCAAGCTCTTTTATCGCTATTTATTAGGTATATAATGTATCGCTTTTAGCATTTCTTTGTACCTTTACATGGAAATTCATATAAATTAACGACAACTATGCTTTTTGATTTGCTCAAATCATCCTATTTTGCGCTCTTCACCATCGTTGCCTTAGGCTTCATGTTAGGAAGGATCAAAATCAAGGGTGTATCGTTGGATGTATCCGCCGTTATTTTCATTGCCTTGCTTTTCGGACACTTCGGAGTCTTCATTCCAAAGGACTTAGGCAATTTCGGTCTTGTTCTCTTCATCTTCACTATCGGCATCCAAGCTGGTCCTGGTTTCTTTGACTCCTTCAAGAGCAAGGGAAAGACCCTCATCATCATCACCGCACTGTTGATTGCTTCGGCAGCCTTGACTGGCATCGGACTGAAATACCTTTACGACATTGAGACTCCCAGCCTGGTGGGTCTTATGGCTGGTGCGCTGACGTCCACACCCGGTCTGGCAGTGGCCATAGATAGCACCAAGAACCTGCTGCACAGCGACCTGGCACCCATATCCTATGGTATAGCCTACCCCTTCGGCGTTATTGGCGTGATATTGTTTGTCAAGCTTCTGCCCAAGATCATGCGCATTGACCTGGAGAAAGAGGCAAAGGAACTGGATGCCCAGCGCAGAAGCAAGTTCCCCGAAATGGAGACCTGCCTGTTCCGCGTCACCAACGAAGCTGTAATAGGTCGCACACTCATGGAACTGAAGTTTGCCAACATGACCGGTGCAATCATCTCACGTATGAAGTCCAACGACAAGATTACCATACCCATGGGCATTACCGTGCTGAACGCCAACGACTGGGTGCAGTGCGTAGGTACCAAGGAGGCTTTGGCACAAGCCGAACTTCTGTTGGGCGAGCGCAAGGAGGGCGAACTTCCCCTGGACGTCGACCAGGACATCCAGCAGTTGCTCCTCACCAACAAGAAGATGGTGGGCAAGCAGCTGGGCGAATTGCGTCTGCACCAGAACTTCGGTTGTACCGTCACACGTGTTCGCCGAAGCGGTATTGACCTCACCCCTTCAGAGTCTTTGGAACTGAAGTTCGGTGACAAGCTTATGGTTGTAGGCGAGAAGGAAGGTCTGAATGGTTTTGCCTGCATGCTGGGCAACAATGCCAAGATCCTGTCCGACACCGACTTCTTCCCCATAGCCTTGGGTATCGTACTCGGTGTTATCGTGGGTAAGATGAATATCGGTTTCAATAGCGGCATGAGCATCTCACCCGGTTTGACTGGCGGTGTGCTGCTTGTAGCTCTGGTACTTAGTGCCATCGGCAAGACCGGCCCCATTATCTGGTCCATGTCAGGTCCCTCAAACCAGCTTCTCCGCCAGTTGGGCCTGCTCCTGTTCCTTGCCGAAGTCGGCACATCAGCAGGTAAGACACTTGTCTCAACATTCCAGGAAAGTGGCCTGTTGCTCTTCGGCATCGGTGCTGCCATCACATTGGTTCCCATGCTCGTAGCTACCTTGGTAGGCCGACTGGTATTCAAGATTTCCATGCTTGACCTTCTTGGCACCATCACCGGTGGCATGACCTCCACTCCTGGTCTTGCTGCTGCCGACTCAATGGTGGACAGCAACATCCCCAGCGTGGCATACGCCACCGTCTACCCCATCGCCATGGTTTGCCTCATCATTGCCATCCAGGTCATTTCCATGACTGTGATGTAGCATCTGCAAGCGCCAAATACTTTATAACCAATTCAAAAAAAGGGTATGCCTCAAATAACAGAGGCATACCCTTTTTACATATCAATTTGAAGAGAAACTATTGGTTTCCGGCAAGTTCAAATCTTCTCATCAGGCGCCGCATGCTGTGATTTGAGTTAAGTGCTATCAGGCGCTTGTTTTACCGCTATTAGCCGTTCGGCGAACCGCTACTACCCGTTCATCGAACCGCTATCAGCCGTTCATTTTACCGCTACTATCTGTTCGGCGAGCCACCATTAGGCGTTCCCAAACCCACCTTTGCCTATTCATAAACAACCCAAAATCCACACAGTAATTCCACAACCAGTAGGCAGGCAAAACCTCTATATCAATTCCGTCATAATGCAAGGCCAAAGCCTTACCCTCGTCCTCACTCTGCGATAGCAATACCGCATTATCCAAAAGGGAACTCCTCTTGATGCAATGCTATTAACGACTGAAAAGTACTCTTAAAATCCATATTTACTTCGTTTTGATGGCAACAAACATACCACTTTTCCTTGAAGGAAACTTTTGTGCATTTCTTTCCTTTTTAGAAGGAAAGGAAGCGACAAATGAGACTTAACCTACACTGGTGTACAATGAAAGAAAAAGTCCAACCTCCATGTTTCAAGAAGTTGGACCCATCTGATTTATATTTCTACAGACTATATTGATAAGGAAAGAAACATGCCTGAATAGCAACAATTACCAAATATCACTCAATATATCCTCTATTTTTCTACTCTCAGGCTCACGGATACCATCAAAGTCTATTCCTCCGAAGCCGATAGAATAGCCATCGCTGCCAACCCCAGCACTTCCTGCCAATAATGCAACCTTTATAGATACTTCAATTATTGCAATCTCGGGTTTAATGTATTTACTCATAATCTTTTTAGTTACTTAACAATGATTTTCTTTCCGTTATTTATATAAACACCACCATTGGGAGTCTTTACCTTACGACCTTGCAAGTCATATAAAGTATTATTCTCGTCAACACCTGCCAGTGACTCTATAGTTGTTTCACTGCCACCAATAATCATGCGGACATTAGAGGCAGACTCTTTTGATGACAGGATATCAACAAAATCAAAGTATCCCCTAAAAGCCTTGATTGTATTGTTTCCTGTAGAATACCAGAAATTACCCTGATTCAAGAACAAGTGGTTATCAAGAAGATGTTGACCTGCCCGAAGAGTACCATAGAAGGTGCCATATACTTCTTTACGTGAACCTGTCCTTCCGTTAGTGAACTCAACAAACGTGCCATCTTCGTTGGTTTCAAGAATCGAGGTAACTATAAATTCGCTAATATCCTGACTTGTCTTGATGATATAAGGATAATTAGCCATAAAGCCATCCTCATTTAATAAAGCAGATTCGAAGATTACTGCTATTTCTGTGAGGTCGTCGTTTGCCTCATATTCCAAGAATTCCGCTAACTGCACATCCTCACCAAAAGCATCCTTCACCTGCGCCTCTGTCATGGCAAAAGGCAAGCAAATAGTATTCCACTGATTAGCTCTAATTGTACGCTTCACCAGAATTTCAACTTCCTCGTCGGTTGTTGGTGGCAATGTCTCTGAATTCTCATCCAATGTAATCCAAGGATTACCTACTGTGATTGAGAATGTAACATCGGGCATGTCAATAGTAGTCTGTCCATCGGTCTTACCAAAACTGATTCCACGCAATGTTGCCTGAAGTACAGTACCCACT
Organism: Bacteroidaceae bacterium; assembly: GCA_017558255.1. GTDB lineage: Bacteria > Bacteroidota > Bacteroidia > Bacteroidales > Bacteroidaceae > Physcousia. The sequence continues at coordinate 5,367 of JAFYVX010000250.1, read as the reverse complement.
TCCAACTCTGCATCACAAACAACAGGGATAGAAAGCAACTGCCCCTCTGTTCCCGTCATTGGTTTTGATTGCAAAGACAGAGCCGCAAAACGATCAGTTCCATTCAGATAGTTGCTGGAGAAGGTATATGAGTCATCGTAGCAATCTCCTTTGATAAACAGAGGAGCCCCATCCTCATCCTTCAGTGTCCTCACACCATCTGGAAGTTCAAGTACCATCTGGAAGCCACTATACAACTTTTCCTCATCAAACTGATAATTAATTCTTATCTCAGCCTGATAACGTTCCAATGTCACATCATTTACAATTAGTCTGTCTGCCCAGGAATAGCTTACTACACCTATGGCAAACATTAATAATGCTGTTACTCGTTTCATAATGTTTATATAATTCATTTTTGTGTTAATATCAAGTTTACTATAGCAATGGCATCTGTAATATTCACTGCACCGTCTTCGTTGACATCAGCTGCCAGTTCGTTAACCTCAAATGTTGACTTTCCCAATATGTAATTCACCAAACCAATAGCATCGGTTATGTTTACCACCCCATCGCCGTTCACATCACCCAGCATAGTACTAAAGGCGGCTGTTATACTTACATTTCCTACCGATGCATAGTTCTTGCCTTTCGCATCACTCAGCACAATGTCGGTTACCTGCAACTCTGTGTCTCTGTACTCCGTACCTTCTGTAGCAGTATAATCCAGAGTGAACAACGCACCCTCATTGCCAACAATCGGACTATTGCTCATTGAATATATCAGCACCTGATATGTACCGTTGCCCAAATCCGTTACCAAATAGGAATGATTCTTAAGGCGATCCGTAGGTACAAGTTGTGCAGTGGATGTGGACATACCTGGCAACCAATGCAAATTCATCTGTACGGCAACAATATCGGTATAGTTATCCAAACTAAAGGTAAATTGGTAGCCATTCTTCGTATTCGTGCCACTTGCCACGATTTCATTTGGCTCATATACCTTGACACTCACGTCCACAGAGAACATTCTGTTAACTGGGTCATTGGTATACACCTGCATTGTTGTTCTGTGGTCCCCTTCAATTGAAGGAGTATAGGAGACATTTATGCTCTTGGTCTTCCTTGACTCTATCGTAATTGGAAAGTCATCCTCAACAGAATACCCTTCTGACAAGAATGCCACCTTACTTATCACCAAGTCAGTAGAACCGTTATTATATATAGAATAGGTGCATGCCTTCTTTTCCGTCACAGGTGTTTCACCCATGTCCAAAGTTGTTGAGGCACTATATGCTGGACTTTTAATCACAACATATTCACCAGAAGTAGCCGACACCATATTCTCCATAGTGATATTGCCCAACACCACATCGGTGGGTTTTATATTGTACCATCCGCTTTTGCCGTTCAATCGTACACGAAAAGTCATCAGCTCACCATCGCCCTCTGGTATCACGTTATTAGTTGCGGAATATAGCATCAGTGTCAGCACATCTCCCTGAAGACTACCCAATGCCACATGCCCCGTATTGACACACATAGCACCAGCACTTGCACTGCCTTCAACATACACCAACTCCTTAGGCATCTTGAAACTGCACTGTGCACCAGCAATGGGTTCCATGTTGTTCATCTTCAGCACCACAGTAACCTCCTCGTCGGATATGCCCTCTGCGCGCTGAACATGCAGTTCATTCACCGAGTATGGCTGAGCAGTAACCACTGCCTTACCAGCCTTGGGATTGATGGCATTGGATGTGATGGTGACATTCTTTGTCACATTGCCCCTTTGCATCGGAGAGTAGGTAACAGTTATGTCCTTTGCCGTACCGGCAGCAATGCTGCATGTGGCAGGCGAAGCCGACAAGTCATCAGCATCAAAGTCTATATCACTAATCTCCAATGATTCGTTGCCAGTATTACGTATTGTCAGCGTCTTGGTGTAACTGCTTCGTATGGGCACTCGTCCATAAGCCAGCGTTGGTGTTATAATCTCTATTTTGGGGGATAGCAGGGTGACAACTCCCTTGCTCACGGAGCAATCCAGCGAGTTACCGCTCTTGTCACTCATTACCACCTCTGGTACCAAGTCATAATCAGCAGGTTCCTTGCCAAGTTTAACCTTGAATCGGCACATTTCGCCATCAGTTCCTTTTATAGAAGCCAAGGACAGACTATAAACACAGATGCTCAGGTTTCCATCCTTGGCAGAGGCTGTCAATGTGTGGCCATTGCTACGGTCGGCATTCAATACCGCAGAAGCATCCACATAGCGCAACATATCGCCCAATGGAACAAGTATCTCCAATGCCGTCACCTCGTCAGTATTGGAGAGGTTTACCGCAATCTCCACCTCGTCAGCAGGATGTCCTTGGACAGAGCTAAGACTAACGGTATTTACGGCCTGGGCAGTGAGCCATACGCCCACTGCCATCAGACACATTATGATTATACGCTTCATCGTTATAACAGTTGAATCATATTATCAATTGTTGCACACCACCTTTGCTGTCTGCACCAGTTTGCCGTCTACATACAGTGTAACGAAATACAGGCCTCGCTGCAATACACCGGGCTGCCATGTGTAAGTGTACTCGCCCTGTGCGCTAACGGTATTGTAGGTATCAATCATACGACCAGTCAAGTCGGTGAATGTCAGTGTCACCTTATGGTTGCCACTCATACCTATTATATAAGGTACATTCAGCTGGGTTGTAAATGGATTGGGGGCAGGAACCTGCAACTGCACCTGCTTAACAGCGCCAATACCTGTTACATCGTCACTTACGGCAGGAATGTTCTTGCCATTGGCATCAGAAATTACCATTTCAGTAACCAGTGCCTCATCGCCCATCTTAAGCAGGGCATGGGTGCCAGGAGCTATTGTGTTACCACTCATAGAATAGGCAAGGAACAGGTATTCGCTCTCTGATGTCCATACGCTGGTCTGCTCCATGCCCTTCAGTGCATCCAAAGTTGTAATCTCAGTACCCTTCTCGGCATGCAGACGCACCTGCACACCGCCCAGTGCCTGAGCAGTTTCGACATACAACACACCGTTCTTCACATAGTAGCGTACAGGTTCATCGTCTATGCTATTCACACCTGCCTGAGAAGGATTGGTAATAATGCCAAGAGTACCCACCACATCAAGCACATTCACCTTCTGGTCACTGTTCACATCGGCAGCTTCAAAGATGAAAGGCTGTGGGTTCTGGTAGGTGATGTATGCCACCTCTGTCACTACATCGGCAATATCCACACTCATGCTACCGTTGGCATCACCCTTGGTTGCTGTCAAAGGAGTAGCAGCAACAGAATTGCTCAAGGCATGAGAAGTGAGCGAAGTTGTCAACTGCTTGATTACATAGTAGTAAGTTGTACCAGGCACTACATCGTAGTCTACGAATGAGGTCTCTTCGGCTTCGAGGACGCTGGGGTTTACGATTGTGCTTGCGCTGCTCGCACCATTCTCATCCATGGTATAACGATAGATGTTATATCCGAGCAAATCCTCAAAGTCCTCCTCATCAGTCTCCCAAGTGAGGGTTACCTTGCCCAGTCCAGCCTCGGCCATCAAGCCTGTAGCCATAGAGCCTGCAGCAGCCACCTCTACGTTGAAACGTGTATTCTCTATGGGAATATCAAAGAATTCATTATCGCGAGCACTTGATACATAGATACGGTTAAGACCATCAGCACCTGTCTTGCCATCGATAGTGAGGTAGGCAGTATAAATAGTGCCATCTTCGTTCCAACTACCCTCTTCGGCGATAGAGTGTGAGGTATAGGGAGGTCGTACACCCATGGCAATCATTGGAGCTACCTCCTTATCCATCGGACGATTGAAGTACACTTCAAATTTGTGCTTCCCTACGCCGAGGGGTGGCAATTGTTCGAATTCGTCTTGGGCGTCATAACCATTAACTACTACTTTCCATACAATGCCGTGGGCTTCGGAAGAGGGACGGGTAAGCATATTGGACAAGTCATAGAGGCCAAAACCAGTGGGGTGTGTTTTATGTTCGAAATCATATACGCTCAAACGAACGATATCTTCACGTGAGGAACCAAAATAATTGGGAATATCTGGTCTAAATACTTCGACTGAACCTGCTTTATATCTTATACTATACATATTTGAGGAATTTGCAATTGGGTTCCCGAATGAGTTCGAGTTCTGAGTGTCTTCATCAACCGGAATATATAGATCCTCTAAATCGTCTATTATATTCCCAATAAAATTAAGAGCAAATCCAGGACTACCCATATCCCAATTACTCCCTGCAACAAAAGAGTTATAAATGTTGCTATTATAGGTATGAACCTGATTAATAAGATTAAGCCCACCTACACAGTTATTTATAACACAGTTTTTTAATGTTGCATTCCTGAGTACATTCGGTCCTGTCCAGGTAATATTTTCAAATCTTACATACTCAAGAGTATCATCAGCGAAACTAAATGATGAAAGCGGACCTTCCGACAAATCAGTAACAGTAAAAATTATTGGATTTTCTACGGTTCCATTACATACCAATGAATTTTTGGGAACATTAATACCAACTCCACTTTTAAACCTTAATACTGTTCCTGGCAAAATAGTAAGTTTTATTCCTTTAGGAAAAGCTAAAGTTTTGGTTACAATATAGTGTACATCGGGATACAACGTCATATCCTCTGTTATCAATCCACCTATCTCTACACCATTCTCAGCAGTTAATACAATCTCCTGCTCGAACTCCTCGGCTATATTATCGCAAGTAGCACGCAGCACCATACAGATATGGCGGCCATCAGTGCAATCGGGATTTACCTTGAAGCGCACAGGGTTGACACTCTTGTTCTTGCCGTAGCTGCTCAACTCTTTGCCAAAGTCAACCTCGGCGTCCAAGATTTCCACAATTGTGGGGTCTTCGGCTTCGGCCAACTCCAAAGAGAAGCGGATGTTTTTGGCCTGTCCCCATTCGTTACGGAAGGTGGGGTAGAGCGCAATGGTCTCGCCAGCATCGGCCTTACCATCGCCATCGCCACCTTCGGCATCGTCCAAGATGTATGTCACCATACCGAGTGAGGGCTTGCGGTCGGCATCGGTAATCTTGTATACGGCCTCGAAGTCGACATTCTCGTCGTGGTCGTGCTCGCAACGGTGCTTGCGGGCATGGATAAGGTCACCGAAAAGGATTTCCCAGTTGCCATACTCCTTCACCTGAAGCAGACGAGAGATACCACCTGCTACATAGGGGCAAGCCATAGAGGTACCGCTCAAGGCTTTGTACTTACCGCCGGGGAAGGTACTCATTATCTGTGCACCAGGGGCACGGAGCTCGTAGTTGTAGAGTTTGTCCTCGCTATACGATGAGAATACAGGACCATCCTCAT
>JAFYVX010000026.1 GCA_017558255.1 Bacteroidaceae bacterium | reverse complement strand
CGACCGCTTCCAGGGACGCTTCGGAAGCAGCAACGACAAGTTCTACCTGACAAAGATAGCCGACTACTACGACTGGACGGCCTACATGGATTACTATTTCTACTACCCCAACGACGGCTGGTACTGGTCGCCCATGTACACCCAGCAAGCCGCCTCGCCCACCGAAGACACCTCCTCACCCGAGAATGACAACCAATCAGACGAAGCAGACGGCATCGTGTCCTACGGCAAGAGGAACTAATGATTTTAGGGGCTTTAGAGTCTTTAAGGTCTCTAAGGTCTTTAAGGTCTCTAAAGTCCTTAAGGTCATTAAAGTCCTTAGGGTCATTATTCTCTTAGTTTGTCTTACGCAGGCAATATCACATTGTGCATCCTGTCCACATAGTTGGCAAGAGGCAGCATGTAGGTGCCAAAGACATGAAGATTCTCGCAGAAGGGTTCTTCGTTCACCAGCATGTCCTTTGTTATGTCGCCATTCTCGCACACATACGATATTATGGTAGACAGGAACTCCTCCTGCTCGGCATTCAGTTGGGCACCCGAGATGAATGTAGAGAATCTCTCCACCGCCTCCTTTCTGTCCACACCTATGATGGAGCGTATGAATATGGCCACATTGGCTATGCCATGCATGTCGGCTATGTATCTGTCGTAATCCTCCTTGTTGCCCAGTTCCTTCCACAGGATGCGCTCCAGTTCGCATATATCTGCCGTGGTCAGTTGCTCCATGGCATATATCTTGTTCAGCACGGGCAGATTGCGGTTCTGTGCCAGGAAGTCCATTATCCTCTGCTTGTACGACACTTTGGGCACTATACCCTTTGCCTCTCCGCCGAAGGACAGTTCATCCTCTATGTTGACCACAAACCACTGGTTCCTGTCGCCAATGAGGAACTTTGTCAGGTCTCTCAACTCCCTGCGCACCTTCTCCAGCCAGGGCAAGGAGACATTCTCCCACGCCACCGGCGAGAGCACCTCCTTGATGGTGTTCATTCTTGTCTGTATCTGCGGTATGGAAGCCTTCTCCTGCAACTTCTCTGCCACACGCTGAACATTCTGCACCGCCTTGGCGGCACCCTTCTCCTCGTCCAGCAGAGACAGTTCTATGGCCATTATCAGCACATCAAACTTCTTGGCATTCTCGTCCTGGGTGTTCTTTGCCAACAGAGGAGCTATGTCCTTCTTCAGCGTCTGTGTGTCCAGTTCGGAGAGATATACCCATGCCGAATCCTCCCTGAAATGGCATACCTGCTCCCACTTTGTCCTCACCGAGATGTGGCTGTCCTGAAGCACCGCCACCTGTGCCTTCATCATCTCCTTCAGTTCGTCGTGCATGCGCTTGGCAAACTCATCCTCCTGCCATTGCTGGTGCTGAAGGTGGAAGGCTATGTCCGCGCGCAAGCCGAAGAGCCTTTCCGTCAGCGAAGGCACGGGCTTTGTCTCCTTGCCATTCGCCTCCCTCTCGAAGAAGTCGAAGTTGCAACACCAGTCAAAGATGTAGAACTCCTTCTTGTCCTCGTGGCCAAACACCCCTTTCGACAAGCGAGTGCCACGTCCCACCATCTGCATGAATTTTATCAGGCTCTTCACCGGTTTGAAGAATACCAGGTTCAGCACATCGGGCACATCAATACCCGTGTCCAGCATGTCCACCGACACGGCTATCTGCGGGTCGGCATCCCTCTTCTCGAAGCGGTCTATCAGGTCCTGAGCATAGGTAACGTAATTGTCTATCAGCACGCAGAAGTCCGACCCATATTCGGGATACAGCACCCCAAAGCGTTCCACCACCATCTGCGCATGCCTATGGTTGTAGGCAAACACTATGCTCTTGCCTATGCGCTCGCCGCTCTGCACCTTCAATCCGTTCTCCATCAGGTCCTGAAGCACGGCATCTATGGTGGCTATGTTGTAGATGTAGCTGAAAATCTCGTTATTGCTGATGTCGCGCACATAGCGAGGCTTGCCATAGGGTTCCTCCTCCTCGGCGACTTTTAGAGCAGGAAGGGGTTCAAGGGTTTTAAGGTCTTTAAGGTCCTTAGGGTCTTTAAGGTCTTTAAGGTCTTTAAGGTCCTTAAGGTCCTTAGAGTCTTTAGAGTCCTTAGAGTCTTTAGAGTTCACCTGTTCCTTGCTTTCCTCATACTCCCACACCTGTTCCAGTTGCTCGCGCTCTTCGGCAGAGAGGGAGGAGTACTTTATACCCTCCTTCAGTATCACCGTGCCGCGCTTGAAGCCGGTGTAGTTCACCAGGTAGCCGTCGGCCACGGCATCCTGCAATTCGTAGGCATAGTTGGGCGAGCCCTGCTCCATCTCGAAGATATCGTATGTGGAGCGGTCCACCTCGTCGCGCGGTGTGGCGGTAAGTCCCACCAGCATGGCATCGAAATAGTGGAATATGGCACCAAACTTGCCAAATATGCTACGGTGCGCCTCGTCTATTATTATCAGGTCGAACCGCCCCACGGAGAAGGGTTTCTCGTCCGTGTCCACCATGTTTATCATCGTCTGATAGGTGGAGAAGGTTATTCGGGCGTTCATATCGCGCTCCTCCCCACCTTCGTTCAGCACGCAGGTGGTTTCGTTGGGCAAGAGTTTCACAAAGTTCTTGTGAGCCTGCTTCACCAGCGAGGTGCGGTCGGCCAGGAAGAGCACGTTCTTCACCCAGTCGTTGCGCTTCAGCACATCCACCAGCGAGATGGCCACACGCGTCTTTCCCGTGCCCGTGGCCATCACCAGCAGGGCTCTGCGGTGCTTCCTGTTGAAATGCTCGCACACCGCCTTTATAGCCATCTTCTGATAGTGTCGGTCGGTGATGTTGTCGTTCACGGAGAAGTCGCCAATGTCTCTTCTGCCACGCTTCTGAAGCATGCGCTCCAGGTCGTGCTCTGTGTGGAAACTATACAACTTTCTGGGTGGATAGCCAAGTCCGTCTATCACGAAGGTCTGGAAACCGTTGGTATAGTATATCACCGGCCTCACCCCGTATCGTGCCTCCAGGCAATCGGCATACAGCTCTGCCTGATGCTTGCCCTTGATGGGGTCTGCCGAGGTGCGCTTGGCCTCCACCACCGCCAGAGGTTTGCCGTTGCTTCCGAAAAGCACATAGTCAGCATATCCCACCCCATGCGCATTGGGCATGCCCTGCAACTCCACTTCCACGCATGCTCTCGATGCCTGCACCAGTCCCTCCGTGTCCAGTATCTGCCATCCTGCCTCCTTCAGCATCAGGTCTATGTACAGTCGTCTGGTCTCTGCCTCGGAGATGTCTATGGGCAGTGCCTCCACGGGCTTGGTTGATTCCAGCACCTCCTTGTCGGCCGCCTTCACCATCTGTTCGGGAGCCTCCACCACCCTCACCGCCTTGGGCATGAGCACAGGGGCTTGCAGAGAACCGGGAATCAGGGTCTTGTCGAAGGGAGCAACGCTTTGCATCACACGCAGTTTTATCAGCATTGCCGCCACCACGTTGTAGATGTTCAGCAGACAGAAGAACGACTCCTTCTTGCTCACCGTGCCTATGTGAGCACCCACATTTCCCACCTTGCGGACATAGTGCACCGCCATCATCACCCTGTCATCGCCAATGAACGAGGTGAACGGCTCGCCATCCACCAGTTCCACCAGCGTGGTACGCTCACCCACCTCTATGTTCTTCATCCTGTAGAGCGAGTGTACCATATACTCCAATGCCTTGCGCGCACACATGGCACTGATGTCGGGATTGCACACCTGGTTTTCCTCGGCAGCCGAGCAGAATCGGTGCAGGTCGGTGAGTTCAAGATCCTTTAGGTAGTCGAAGTTGCGCATAGTGTAATTGAAAAGTTTATAAGGTCCTTAAGGTCTTTAGAGTCCTTAGAGTCCTTAGGGTCCTTAGAGACTATTATGGGCCTTATTTTCTGCTATTATTATTCCTGTTGTCCTTTCTCATTCTCGTCATGCGTTCGCTGAAGCCGCCATCCTTCAGGAAGTCGTCGCCGAGGCGTTGCAATTGTCGGTGCAACAGATAGTCGGCCTGCTTCAGCAACACTATTGTCATGTTTGCTATTGTCTCGGGCGGTCGCGTCAGTGCCAGTTGCATGAAGTATTCTGCATCGTTGTGGTCGCGTCCCAGTTGGCGCATGGTGTCCAGTTCCACCGAACCCTCCTCCCATTGCCGGTGGTTGTGGGTCTTCAGATAGTCCTCAAAGTCCTCGTGGAGCTCGTGCAGACTTGCTTTGGCAACGCTGAGCAGTTTTATCTCCGTCTTGGCAGATGTGGCAGAAGCCATGGAACCCTCCACTATGTTCTGCTTTCCCGAGCGAGCCGCCTGCACCATCTGGTCTATGGTGCGGTCGCCTTTCTGCAAGAAGGTGTGGCAGAAGTGGTATGTGAGTTGATAGATGACATCCGCCTTCTGATAGCTCAGCAACTTTTTGTAGTTGCCCCGCTGAGGGATAAGTTCTTCGCCCATAGCACGCTGTTTTTTTGTGGTTGTTTAATTGTTTTTATTCAATTGCTTTGTCCTTGTAGTCCTTAAAGACTTTAAGGTCGTTAGGGTCATTAGGGTCTTTAAGGTCTTTAAAGTCCTTAAAGTCCTTAGAGACTATGAGTCTTTTACCCGAAGTAGTATTGCATTCGTGAGTTGAACAGGAGTTCGGTTTCTGCAATGGATTGCTTTATGAGTTCCTTCTGCTTCTCTATGGCTTCGACCTTGGAGGCGAAGGAGTGCTGAAGGGAGAGAGGGGTGATGGGTAATGGCAACGAACGAATAAAACTTAAATTTGCCATTTTAAATTTACCATTGCCTATAGATAAGAACAATTCATAAAGGTTCTGAATTAAGTAAAAAATGTATTCTGATGTATAATTCTTATTTGATGGAACATTTATACCTGCCACATTTTGATTTGTTGTTGTTGAAAACCTTAATAACGCAGTTTTACCAATAGTTGCTCCAACTAATGCTACAATTACACACCCACTTTGGAAAATCTTTGCGCTTGAATGCTGCAAACCTTCCAAAGTAATGTATTTCCCATCGTTTTGATATATGATACTATCATGGCACATATTAGAACCAATCCATGATATATCACCACTCTCCCAATATAGTGGATTCTTAGTATCTGGTGTACCACCACTAGAAATTTCAAACTCCTCTCCTAATTTCTTCACCTCCCATCCCTTTTCATTTTCTACGGGGTCTCCGAACATTTCGTAGAAGATGGATTGTGCGAGGGCATCCAGTTCCTTCAACTGCTGTTTCTTCTTCTCAATGATTCCGGAAAGACAATCCAACTCCGCAACAATCTTTTCCTGCTCGGGGAGAGGGGGAAGGGGGATGGGGATTTGCCTAACTTTTTCAGCTGACACAAAATCGATAGTAGCTTTGCCACTTAATGCATAAAGTTTGTTTTTCAAAGAACAACAAAAGTGCATTAGATACATCGGATTCAAAGAATCTCTATCTTTTATTGTTAATCCATTGAATTGCTGATTAGAAGTCAAAGAGATTTTTGTTATAGCACATTCTCCCAAAGAAGCAGTACAACATAACAAAATTGTATCTTTAGGAAATACTCTTAATTTATCCCATGCGATTTTTGTAACTTTTTGTTTTGTATCAGTAATGACATGACCTTGTTCGCGAATATCTTCAATGGTAAACCATGGATATGTTCCATTTTCCCAATATAAACTTTCAGTTCGTTTTGGAGTAGAACCACCTTGGATTTCGCAAACCTCCCCTAATTTCTTCACTTCCCAACCTTGCCTCATATCTCTATAGTTCTTTTTCCAACTCTTGAATTTCCGACATAAGTTTCTTCTTTTTTTCGTCTAAAGAAGTTCGTGGTCGGCCATAGCCATTATCGTTCAACCCAAAGTCTCTTAGAAGTAGATTATCTATCTTGTTTATTTGCTGTTGCTTTTTCTCTATTCGCCTTCGAATACTACCTTTAGTATTTCTTTGACCCAAAACTATACCAACAATTGAGGCAATAGCTGCGATTGCAGCAAGGATGAGATTTAATATGTCTGTCATACTCTACATAAAAATAGTTCGGAAATCATTGATAGCACTCTGAATCTCCTCCTCGAGCGTACTGATGCGATTAAAAATCACTTCCGAGGGTTCGTACACCACCTGTTCGCGCTCTATCTCCTTGTATTTGTTGATGGAGAGGTCGTAGCCCTTCTGGCGTATCTCGTCCACGGGAACGAGGAAGGAGCGGTCCTTTCGGGTGCGCTGAGCCTCGGCATCGAGGTTGTGGAAGCGTGCCACTATGTCGGGGATATCGTTGTCGGCGATGGGGTTGCGCTTGTCGTCGAGCGAGAAGCCATCGGCCTTCATATCGTAGAACCACACCTGGTCGGTGCCTCCGGCATTGGTCTTGGTGAAGATGAGGATGGCGGTGGACACTCCGGCATAGGGCTTGAACACTCCTGAGGGCATGGAGATGACGGCCTGAAGGCGCTGGTTGTCCACTATCTCCTTGCGGATGGCCAGGTGGCCCGTGCTGGTGCCGAAGAGCACTCCGTCGGGCACGATGGAGGCACAACGGCCGCCCAACTGAAGCATCCTCACGAAGAGCGCCATGAAAAGCAGTTCCGTCTTCTTTGTCTTGGTGATGGAGAGCAGGGACTTGCTCACGGCATCATAGTCGAGACTGCCCGCAAAGGGAGGATTGGCAAGGCAGAGACTGTAGCGGTTCTCGTCGGTATTGTCGGTGGAGAGGCTGTCCTTGTACTCCACATCGGGATTGTCCACACCGTGCAGCATCAGGTTCATGGCACCTATGCGAAGCATGGTAAAGTCGGTATCGAAGCCATGCAGAAGTCCGTTCTTGTAGTGGTCGGCATTGCCACGCTTCAGCAACTCGCTCTTGTAGTGCTCCTGGATGTACTTGGCACTCTCCACTATGAAGCCAGCCGAACCCATGGCAGGGTCGCAGATAGTGTCGCCCAGGGTGGGTTGCATCATGTCCACCATCATGCGTATGATATGGCAAGGGGTGCGGAACTGACCGTTGTTGCCCGAGGCTGCCATCTTGCCCAGCACGTATTCGTAGACATCGCCCATGGTGTCGCGGTTGTTCATGTCCAGGGCATCTATGCCTTCCACTATCTTCACCAGCGTGCGAGGGTTCTGGATCAGGAAGGTGGCACCTGCCATGAATCTGCCGTAGGCCGACTCCCTGCCCGTGTTGAGGTTCTTGATGAAGGCGAATGCATCACGGCCGATGATGCGAAACATCTCCTCTGCCTCCTTGTTCTTGAACACGCTCCAGCGCAGCGACTCGTAGGGCACTTCGCGGTCCGTGTCGGGGTTGTGCCATGTTCCCTCCTTGAAGGTGGGGTCCTTCACCGCCACACCCATAATGCTGGCATTGGCCTCCTTGGTCTTCTGCGCATCGTCCAGCATCTTCATGAAGAACAGATATGTCATCTGCTCCAGAATGGTAATGGAATTCGTTATGCCACCCGTCCAAAACGTATCCCAAATGGAGTCTATCCTACTCTTTATCTCACCT
>JAFYVX010000249.1 GCA_017558255.1 Bacteroidaceae bacterium | reverse complement strand
TTTATTATATTAATGTGTTTGATTAAGACAGGATAGCCACCACGTCGCTCTGACGCATGATGAGGTACTTCTTGCCCTCGTGCTCTATCTCTGTGCCGGCATACTTGCCATAGAGAACCTTATCACCCTCCTTCAGGATCATTTCCTCGTCCTTGGTGCCATTGCCCACGGCAACGATGGTGCCCTGCAGGGGCTTCTCCTTTGCTGTGTCTGGGATAATGATGCCACCGATGGTCTTTGTCTCTGCTGCAGCGGGTTCGATGAGAACGCGGTCTGCCAATGGTTTGATGTTCATAGTATTCTTATCTATTTATTTTGTTTATGTATTTTTCCTCTGCTTAGCATATCGCCAAGAGTGTGCCAAGATGGGGATTACGGACAAAATGTCAGTATTCTCGGCAATTGTTCCTTGCAAGGGTGACAATATTGCAAAATTATTGCTATCTTTGTTCGCACAGATATAATATAAATAAGGTAGGAACACAATGCAGAAAGAGTTTCTTGTTATTTGTCGTGCCAATGCTACCACACGTCAGGGCAGTCCCTATGCCCTGTTGAAGGTTGCGGATGGCGAACAGTCCTTCTCCGTTTCCGTATGGGATGTGGCTCCCGATATGGCTCCCTTCCCGGGGCAGTTGGTACAGTTTGTGCAGGTGAAGGACTTCGGGGGCAAGAAGTCATGCTCGCTTACGGATATGGTGTTGGGTTTGATGGCCGACGAGAAACATCCCCTCTATGGATTGATACCGCGTCCCATAAGTCGCAAGGTGTGGGACAGTACCATTGAACAGTTGGTGGCTTATTGCTCGGATGCCACCCTGGTGCCCATTATACTGAATTTTGCCGACAAGCTATACAAACCCTATAGCGAATACCCCGCCGCCACCACAGTACACCATGCCTATCAGGGAGGTCTGCTGAACCATACCCACCAGATGCTGCACATGCTGGAGGGTCTGTATCCCTGTCTGCCTTACCAGATAAAGGTGGAGCGTTGTATCCTTGCCATTCTCTTTCACGACTATGGCAAGGTGTATGAATACAATCGTCAGGGTGACACCCAGTCCGACATGTACTTGCTGGGGCACATCTACATTGGTGCGCACAAGTTGCAGAACGTGCTCGAGCAGCACGGTGTAGAACCCGAAGAGGTGAAACGCATAATACATTGCGTATTGGCACATCATGGTCAGCGCGAATACGGCAGTCCTGTCTTGCCTTGTATTCAGGAAGCCGCCATAGTGACCTATCTGGACAATATTTCTGCCAAGGTGGATACCATGGAGGCTACTCCCGAAGGAGAATATGTGCCTTCCTTGGGAACTCATGTGCAGAAGGGCTGAACAATGTAGTGTCACGTGATTGTCACGCAGATGTCACGTAAATGTCACGCAAGTCGTGATGGTAAGTGCTCGGGAATGGCGATCTTTGCACCAGGCTAATCAAGTTCTTCCTATTAAATCCTATTATATTCTATTCCGTCCTATAGCTTCCTATAATCAGACTAAAACCTAAATAAAATAAATACTAAAAGCAAATGAAAAGAATCCTAATCTTACTGAGTGTGATACTGGCCACTGCCGGTGTCTATGCCCAGAACTTCAGAAAGGGTGCCTTGTATCAGGTAGACGGCATCCCCACGGAGTACAAGGGTCAGTTGTTCATCATGGATGAGTTGTCGGGATCCTGGCGATTCATCGATCCCTTCAAGCAGCGTGCCTTGCGCGTGGGCGACAAGGGTATGGAGTATGGCGAAGTGAATGGTAGCGACGAGTTGCAGAAATGGACTCTGAAGGAGATTGCTCCCGGTAAGTACAGCGCCGTGCCCACCAACCAGACTTCCTTCCAGGCACTGAAGAAGGGCGTTACTATCAAGGAGGCAGATGCTTTCGGCAGCGATGACAACTGCACCTATCGTTTCCGTAGCGTTCAGGACCCTGCAATGGTTCTGGGCAATGGCGATGACGGCGGCAACAATGCACGCATCCGTGCCGAGAAGATGGATACCGTGAATCGTGGTCAGTACTGGAGCATCAAGACCCTCTCGCTGGGTCACCACCTCATCGGTGGCGCCTTCTATGACAGCCACTTCGACGACGGCGGCGACAACAAGAGCATCACATGGTTGCTCCAGTGGACAGCAAACCCTGCCAATCCCGGCAATGCACTGATGAGCCTGGAACCCGTGAAGGGACAGAAGGGTGTGTACCGCATCGTTTCTGCCAACAAGAAGAAGATGTTCCGCATTGACGGCAACCAGATGAAGATTGCTGAGGTGGACGAGGCCGACAAGGCTTCATGGTTTACCATCGAACAGGTGGAGAAACCCAAGTTGTCTTCTCCCATCTGGGAAGATGAAACCGTATTCGAGATAAACAAACTTCCCGGTGTGGCAACCTATATGCCCTATGCCAGCGAGGCGGAGATGAAGGCAGATAAGGCTTATTATGCAACTCCATGGACAGAGCCACAGAGCAGTCTCTACAAGTCTTTGGACGGTACATGGAACTTCTGGTTCACCTCTGTGCCCGAGAAGGGCAAGAATGCCGTAACCGGCGATGTGGAAGTAATGGACGTACCTGCCTTCCAGGCTGCCATGGCGCATGCCAAGGGAAACGGCAACGTAACCCCCGATGTAATTCCCGTACCCTCTTGTTGGGAGATGCAGGGCTACGACCGCCCCATCTACTGCAATGTGGAGTATCCTCACGGCAACACTCCTCCCTTCATCAAGGCTCGTCCTGGTTTTAACGACGGCGGCAAGAACTATGCCATCAATCCCGTAGGTACATATCACCGTAGCTTCGACCTGCCTCAGGGTTGGGACAAGCAGCGCACCATCATACACTTCGGTGGTATCTACTCTTGCGCACAGGTTTGGCTCAACGGCAAGTATGTGGGTTACACCCAGGGTTCCAACAACGTGGCAGAGTTCGACCTGACACATCTTTTGCGCACAGGCAAGAACGACCTCGTAGTACAGGTTCACCGCTGGTGCGATGGTTCATACCTGGAGTGCCAGGATATGTTCCGTATGTCAGGTATCTTCCGTAGCGTATATATATATAATGTGCCCAAGAAGAGTATCCGCAACCATGTGGTGCAGACCAATATCAGCGGTAAGGACGGTATTGTGAATGTAAGCGTTGACGCCGATGTGGCTTCAGTTGCCAAGTTGTACACCCCCGAGGGTCAGTTGGTGGCAGAGCAGGAATTCAAGGGTGGCAAGGCCAAGTTCCTGGTTCCTAATGCCAGCTTTTGGACAGCCGAGACTCCTGCTCTCTACACTCTGGATATCGTGCAGAAGGACCAGAGCGGCAAGGATGTGATGGCATTCTCCACCAAGGTGGGTATCCGCGAGGTTAGGATTATCGGTTCTCTGCTCTATGTCAATGGTAAGCGTGTCATCCTCAAGGGTGTCAACCGTCACGATACCAACCCTGTTACAGGTCGTACCGTTACTACAGACAATATGCTCGAGGATGTTCTGCTGATGAAGCGCAACAACATCAACACCATCCGTACCAGCCATTATCCCAACGATGCCCGCATGTACGCAATGTTCGACCACTATGGTCTGTACTGCTGTGATGAGGCCGACCTCGAGGACCATGCCAACCAGTCCATTTCATACATGAAGTCATGGATTCCTTCTTTCGTTGACCGTATCGACCGTATGGTGAGACGTGACATCAACCATGCCAGCGTAATCATGTGGTCTCTGGGTAACGAGGCAGGTGCCGGAACCAACTTCAAGGACTGCTACGAGGCAGCACATAAGATGGATCCCACACGTCCAGTACACTACGAGGGTACACGTATCGACCGCGACTTCGGTGGTAGTGCCTACTCCGACTTCTATTCAAAGATGTATCCATCAATGGATTGGATGGCAAAGAACACCAGCGATATGGACAAGCCCATGTTCCTTTGTGAATATGCCCATGCTATGGGTAACGCCATCGGTAACCTGCCCGAATACATGCAGAGCATGGAGGAAAGCAAATCTACCATCGGTGGTTGTATCTGGGACTGGGTGGACCAGGCTATCTACGAGCCTTTGGAACTGAAGAAGGGCATTCGTCGTCTGCACACAGGTTATGACTATCCCGGTCCTCACCAGGGCAACTTCTGCTCTAATGGTGTTGTAACAGCCGAGCGTCGCCAGACCGCCAAGCTGGCAGAGGTGAAGTTCGCTCATCAGTTCATCAAGTTCCAGTATGCCGAAGGTACCCTCACCTTGCGCAATGCCTACGACTTCCGTTCGCTCAAGGGAATGAAGGTAGAGGCCAAGGTTATGCTCGACGGCAAGGTAAAGAAGACCGTTACCGCCATGCTTGGTGATGTGAAACCTGGTGAGACAACCACAATCGCCATTCCCGATGCCAAGTATATCAAGCAGGCTACCAAGAAGGGTCAGCATGCAGTGCTCAATGTTACTGTTGTCGACACAGAGGCTTCTCTGTCAACTCCTGCCGGTCACACCGTGGCACACTACGGCGTAGACCTCGTGAAGGGTACGTTCCTGCCTGTTCTGGCCAAGGGTGAGAAGACCGAGCATCCCAAGTTTGCCTTCCAGAATCACCGTTGGATTGAGAACGACCGTTTCGGCGATACCAATAGCGAGAACAAGGCTGACTGCCAGATTACCTACAACTACCTGAAGGACGGTAGCATAGACATGATCGTGAAGGTTACCCCCAAGAGCAATTTGCGCCGTGTGGGTGTGGCTGCAGAACTCGATACCGCCTTCTGCAATGTCAACTACTATGGTTATGGCCCCTACGAAAACTATCCCGACCGTATGGCAGGCGTGCTTGTTGGTAACTATGCCGCCAAGGCTCTGCCCTTCAATGCCGACGGTACTCTGCCCGAGGGTACTTTGATGGAACCCTATATGAAGCCTCAGACCACTGGCGACCGTCTGGTGTATAGCGTAAGCCTCACCGATGCCAAGGGTCATGGCTGGCAGATTGAGTGCCCCGAGGGTATCTACTTCAGTGCCAACCGCTACACTGATGCCGACCTGATGAATGCCCAGCATACATGGGACATCAAGGCTCGTCCCTACATCTGGTTGCAGTTGGGCATGGACATCCGTGGTCTCGGAAATGCTTCATGTGGCCCTGGTCCCATGCAGAAGTACGTCATCGACGGCAAGCAGACCTACGAGTTCCGTGTTCGTATGAAGAAGATTTAAGACACAACAGGGATATGCTTCCCTAATCCATAGCATAAGAGCGAGTCTGCCGATGCGGTGGGCTCGCTCTGTGAAGAATACTACAAAATGGATTATACAAAGCTTTTAGAAAACATCTACCAATCAATCTTGCCCTATGCCAAAGAGGGTAAGCAGGCAGATTATATACCCGAACTGGCCAAGGTAAACCCTGACCAGTTCGGGATGTGTATTCATACTATTTATGGAGAGGTCGGGGCTATAGAACAGGCCGATACAAGGTTTTCAATACAGAGTATATCAAAGGTATTTGCCTTGGCAGTATGCCTTTCCATCAAGGGCGACGAACTGTGGACAAAGATAGGCAAAGAACCTTCTGGCACAGCCTTTAACTCTTTGGTACAGCTTGAGGTAGAGCATGGTATTCCACGCAACCCATTCATCAATGCCGGTTCTATAGTGATGGCAGATATATTGTTGTCTCATCTGGAAAATCCCGAGGCAGACTTCCTGCACTTTGTGCGTGAGGTGTCTGGCAACGAGACAATTTGCTATAACGAAAAGGTTGCCGTATCTGAAAGGGAGAAAGGTTACCTTAATGCTGCCATAGCGAATTTGCTGAAATACCACGGAACGATAGAAAATGACATAGAAGATGTGCTGCACTTCTATTTTATGATGTGTTCCATAGAGATGAGTTGCAGGGAATTGGCACAGGCCTTCCTTGTATTCGCCAATCATCGCAGAAAGTTTGACTATGCAGGAATAACGCTCACTGCTTCGCAGGTAAAGCGTATGAATGCCATCATGCAGACTTGTGGTTTCTATGACGAAGCAGGTGAGTTTGCATACCTTGTAGGCTTGCCTGGCAAGAGTGGAGTGGGCGGTGGCATTGTTGCCATCTATCCGTTGCAGTATTCCGTGGCCGTGTGGAGTCCGCGTCTCAACTCAAAAGGTAACTCCGTAATGGGTATCAAGGCATTGGAATTGCTAACAACAGAAACTCAAGCGTCGATATTCTGATTTTTAGTCACCGCGGTAACATTTAATCCAAATCGGTCATTAGCGCGTAACAGTCTAATGACCGATTTGGTTTTATGGTATTATTTTATCCCCCTTGCCTTGAATATCATTTCCTTGGCATTGTTGATTTGCTGGAACTTCTCTTCTGCCGCTTTCTTAACGTCTTCGCCTAAGGTTGCCACTTTGTCGGGGTGATGCTTGAGTGCCATCTTGCGGTAGGCTTTCTTTACCTCTTCATCAGAGGCTGAGGGATCGATTTCAAGAACCTTGTAGGCCTGTTCCAATGTCTTGCCACCCAGATTCAGCATTGACTCCACCTCTTCAGCAGAGAGTCCCATGGCAATGGATACCTCTTTCAGGGCCACAATCTCTGCCTGGCACACGTTGCCGTCGCTCTGCGCTATCTTGGCAAGGAAACTGAGCAACTGAAGGCGTTGCTCATAACTCATGTTCTGCTTTATCTGCACACCGCACTCGTAGATGGCATTCTTGAATGCCGAAGGATTCTTGGCATCCATCTGCTTGCGTTGCTCAAAAAGGTTGAGCAGAATCTGATTGCCTTCGCTTACAGCCGCTTCTCCGAAATTGACACGAAGGAACTGGCGTACAAATTCCATCTCGCTGTGCATCACCTTGCCGTCGGCCTTGATGATGTACGATGCCATTACCAGCAGTGAGAACAGGAAACTGTTCCTTTGCCCATAAGTAGGGTCAGTATGTGTATACTGCCCGTTGTCGGTGTAGGTATTGCCGCCTTCCAGCAGTTTGCCTAGGGCATAGCCTGCCAAGGCACCTAAGGGGCCTGCTGCCATAAAGCCGACAATGCCACCAATCCATTTTCCAAATCCCATAGTATAAGATCTTATATAAAGATGCCCCGAACATTATAGTGTTAGTGTCCGGGGCATTTATTAATAATGTATTGTTTCAACAATGATTACTTCACCACCAGGGCACGCTCTATCTGGTCGGAGAGGTTCTGGAAGTGTGCACGGCTCTTGGCATCAGCACCTGCATTCTTGATCTTGCTCTGTATGCTCTTCAGGGCAAGCAGAGTCATAGCGCGAGGCTCGGAAGCAACGGTGCCAGTCAGACTTTGGAAACGGTTGATGAGCAGACCGGTCAATGTGCTCTGCAGAGTCTGGCGGTAGTTGCTGACGCTCTTGCCGTTCTGTGCCTCGGCAAAGCAGATGCGAATGATGTCGGCAATGTACTTGTCGGCAGGGTAGAGGTCGTTCAGACCGTTCATGCGAGTTACGAGCAATGAAGCTGCCTGGCTAGCTACGGGCTGGGTCAGAGTACGTGTGTCGCGAGTCATAGTCTTGCAGTAGTCGAACTCGCGCATCCATGTGGGTTCGTTCAGCACGTTCTTCTCCAGCCACTGGAGAGACTCCTTCTGTTTCTTCAGGGGAGTGGGCTCGAAGGTTGTACCGCCCTGGGCACGAGTGTAGTAGGTCTGGTATGTACCGCCGATGTAACCGGCAACGTGTCCGGCATAGCGCAGGAACTGACCACGCATCTGTCCGTACATTGTAGCGAGGTTCTCGTCGTGGATGTCATTCTCGTCAAAAGTCCACTTGGGCAGTTCTGCCATTTCACGCTTCAGGTTCATCACACCGTAGGTGCTTGACTTCACAGCATCATCGCCCAAGTCCTCGGTCTGACGACGGGGGTCAACGCCACGCAGGCCTTCACCGTCACCCCACCATAGACGGGGGTTCTTCTGTGCCTTTTGTGTCATAGCCTCCAGAGCCTTGTGGTCCTCCATGGGAGTCTTGGCATCGAGCATGGGACGGTAACCCCATTCTATAACCCACTCGTCATAGTCGCCGATACGTGGGAAGATACCCTTCTGTGTGATACCGTCCTCAGGCTGAGCCACATAGTTGAAACGTGCGTAGTCCATGATAGAAGGAGTGTGACCGTTCTTTTCCACCCATGCCTTGTTGCGCAGGCTGTCGGTGGGGACCATGGCAGAAGAACCGAAGTTGTGGCGCAGGCCCAGTGAGTGACCAACCTCGTGACTTGATACGAAACGGATCAGTTCGCCCATCAGTTCCTCGCTATAGTGCATCTTGCGTGCTGCCTCGTCAATGCTGCTGGCCTGTACCATGTACCAGTCGTGAACCAGTGACATCACATTGTGATACCAGCAAACATGTGCCTCCATAATCTCACCGGTGCGGGGGTCAGAGATATGGGGACCGTAAGCATTGGGGATGGGGCTTGCCAGATAACGGATCATAGAGAAACGTGCATCTTCCATGCTCATGGTAGTGTCGTTCTCGGGCCATTCCTCGCCACGGATAGCGTTCTTCCAACCAGCCTTCTCAAAGGCCTTCTGCCAGTCGTTAACACCCATGATGAGGTACTTGCGCCACTGCTTGGGAGTAGCAGGGTCAATGTAATAGATGATGGGTTTCTTGGGCTCAATAAGTTCGCCACGGCGCATCTTCTCTGCATCCTCTGCGTTCTTGGGCTCCAGACGGAAACGGGAAATCATAACCTGCTTTCCCACACGCTGCTGCTCGTCGCTGAATGCGTTGAATCCATGAGTGAAATAACCCACACGCTTGTCAAACAGACGTGGCATCATGGGTTCCTCGGGTAACAGTACCAGGCTGATATTCAGACCGAAGGTTACTTTGCCGGTGTATGCAGAGGCGGGGAGTTCCCTGCCTGCGCTGTTGTAGGTCTTTACCAGACGGATTTCGGTGTTTGTGGGGAAGGTCTTGATGTCCTCTACATAAGACAAGGAACCATCCTGCATGCCCAGGGTGAATTCCTTCTTGTAGAACGACATGATACCCAGAGGGTTGTCGGAATTTAGGAACTGGGTCACCTTGATGCGGGACATGCCGTCCTTGTGCTTCTCCACCTTGAAGGCACCGATGATGGGGTGCTCATTGCTCACGTTGATGGCCTTGGAAATGGCTTCGGTACTATCTGCCATGTTGATGGTCATGCGAGAGCGCAGCAGTATGGTGCTGTCGGGGTTCATCTGGAAGAATACAACCTGCTCGTTGCACTCTTCTCCACCGAACTTGCCGGAACTTGAAGGTGTGGAGGTATAGCGTGTTACGGCCAGAATGTCCTTGCCCAGCATACTGTCGGGTACTTCCAGGAACCAGTCGGTGCCAACCTTCTCCACGTTAAGCATACCCTTGCGTGAGATGCTGGGCTTTACCTCCTTCTTCTTGGGAGTTGGAGCAGGAGCGGCTGCTTCAGTCTTTGCCTTTCCTTTTTTCTTTTTCTCTTTCTTCTTTGCCTCTGCAGGCATGCCCATGAGGGCAGCAGCCATCAGTAATAGCAGTACTTTTTTCATGATTTGTGTATTTTTAATATATATAATGTGTATCGGGGGAAGATTTTGCGTGCAAAGTTATTAAAAACGGATAGAATAACGTGGATATTATTCTTATAAATTGTATCTTTGGAGTCGGAAATTACTAAAATTAATAGAAATAGGATGAAAAAAGTTCTTTTTGCCTTGGCGACATTTGTACTGTCAGTTGCACACAACGCCTCTGCTCAATATGCAGACTGTGTGGATCCCATGATAGGTAGTGGCGCTCATGGTCATGTGTTTGTTGGTGCTAACGTACCTTGGGGTATGGTCAATGTTGGTCCCGTTCAGCCTTATCATGGTTGGGACTGGTGTAGCGGTTATCATGTTTCTGGTGACAGTATTGTCGGTTTTGCCCATACCCACCTCAGCGGTACAGGTTGCAGCGATCTTGGCGACATAACCTTGATGCCCATCTATGGTTATGCACGCACAGAGTCTCGCGAGGATTTTATCAACGACATTGCATCCCGCTATACACACGAGAAGGAGGTTGTGGAACCCGGCTACTATAGCGTACTTCTGGACAAGTGGGCCATTAAGGCAGAGATGACGGCTACCGACCGCACTGCCATTCACAAGTTCACTTTCCCCAAGGGCAACCGCTATGCCAATGTGGTGCTCGACCTTGAGGGTGGTGTGGGCGACCGTGTCACCGAGACACGCATCTGGGCGCAGGACATGTTCACTCTGGTGGGTTATCGTGCCAGCCGTGGCTGGACCAACCACATTGTGTATTATGCCCTGAGGTTTGACCGTCCTGTAAAGGAATTTGTCATGGACAGCATTGATGCACGCTATTGCCAGGCCATATTCGAGGTAGACCCCGGCACGGTAGTGCAGGCGCAGGTTGCCATTTCTCCTGTCAGCGAGGCAGGTGCCTTGGCCAATCTGCAGGTAGAGCAGTATCAGAAGGACTTTGCTGCCATCCGTAGCGAAGCTAAAGATAGATGGAACAAGGAACTGGGACGTATCCGTGCCAAGTTCGACTCTCCACGCGACAGCACCATTTTCTATACTTCGCTCTATCATGTTCTCTTCGCTCCTCAAATCTGGAGCGACATAACCGGTGACTATATGGGTGCCAATGGCATGATCCAGCGTTCTCCCGATTTCCAGAACTACACCACATGGAGTCTCTGGGACACATACCGTGCTTTGCATCCTCTGGCAACATTGATGATGCAGGACAAACTGGCCGATTGGGCTAAGACCATGATGGCTATCTGTAAGGAGCATGGTGAGTTGCCCATGTGGCATCTGCACAGTACCGACACCTATTGCATGGTGGGTGAACCCGGTGTTCCCGTTCTGGCAGATATGAT
Organism: Bacteroidaceae bacterium; assembly: GCA_017558255.1. Taxonomy (GTDB): domain Bacteria; phylum Bacteroidota; class Bacteroidia; order Bacteroidales; family Bacteroidaceae; genus Physcousia. The sequence goes on along the minus strand of JAFYVX010000249.1, from coordinate 1,296 downwards.
ACTGAAGGGCGTGAAGGGCTTTGACTATGAAAAGGCCTTCCAGTACCTGAAGCAGAGTATGGGCGACCCCGAAACAGAACCCGAACGTCGCAGGTTCCAGTATCGTGGTATTCCCGACAGAGGTAAGGCAGACTTGTGGAAGTATGGCTACATCACTTTTGACAGTCCCGAGATAGAGACCGTTTCCAAGAATATGGAATACTATCTGGCTGCATGGAGTGTGGCACAGGTGGCAGGCCGCTTGGGACACAAGGAGGACAGCGTGCGTTTCCACAACCTGAGCATGGGTTACAAGAAAATCTACGATGAGCGTGTTGGTTTTTTCCGTGCCAAGGACAAGGCAGGTAATTTCCGTACCACAGAAGGTTTCAATCCCTCGCATCACACCAAGGACTACACCGAGGGAACTCCCTGGCAGTATCTGTGGCTTGTGCCTCATGACGTGAATGGACTTGTAGAACTGCTGGGCGGTACGGAAAAGGCTGCTGCGCGTTTGGACAGTCTGTTCCTTGCCGACAGCAAACTGAATGCCGATGCCAATCCCGACATATCCGGTCTTATCGGTCAGTATGCCCATGGCAACGAACCTTCGCACCATACCTTATATATATATAACTACCTCGGTCAGCCCGACAAGGCCAGTCGACGCATACACGAAGTGTTCCAGACCATGTACACCGACCAGCCTGATGGCGTTTGCGGCAACGAGGACGTGGGTCAGATGTCGGCATGGTATGTTATGTCAGCCATGGGCCTGTATCAGGTTGAACCCTGCGGTGGAAAATACCAGTTGTCCGCACCATTGGTACGTGAGGCTTCATTTGATGTGCCAGAGGGCAAGACCTTCACCATCCGCACCAAGGGCAAGGGTACTGCAGTGAAGCGTTGGAAGTTGAACGGCAAGCGCCTTGACCGTACCTATATCACCCATGCCGAGATTATGGCAGGCGGTGTGCTGGAGGCAGAGCTGAAGAAGTAAAATCTGCGATTAAGCGAGAGCAGAAGCAGAGTTTACTTTGCTTATGCCGAGCGTGAGCAGATTCAAGACGACGCAGTCGGATTAAAACGGAAAACGGAAAACTGTCCACCCTCTTTCTCCCCCTGAGACAGGGGGAGTCCCAAAGGGGAGGGGGTGGATTAGAACGGAAAGCGTAAAACTGAAATCGGAAAACTATCCACCCCCTCCGTCGCTATGCGCTTTACCCAGCGTCGCAATGGGAATTGCGGCCCTCAGAGGGCACAGAATGACATCGAGTCATTCTTCTAAAGACCCTCTTCGCCCACCTGTCTCAGGGG
>JAFYVX010000248.1 GCA_017558255.1 Bacteroidaceae bacterium | reverse complement strand
TTTTCGCAAATCAGTTTTCCGCTTTCCGTTTTCACTTTTCCGTTCAATAATTACTTGCAACAGTTCTCGTAATCAGCAGCGCTGAGCAGGTTTTCCACCTCGGATGGGTCGGAGAGTTTTACCTTCATGATCCATGTGCCGAAAGCATCCTGGTTGATGAGTTCGGGCTGGTCTTCCAGGTCCTCGTTGATTTCCACAACCACACCGCTAACGGGAGAGATAAGGTCGCTGGCTGCCTTCACGCTCTCTACAGCGCCGAAGTCCTCGCCTGCTGTTACCTCGTCGTCCACCTCGGGCATATCCACATATACCACGTTGCCCAACTGCTCCTGAGCATAGTCGGTGATACCAACATAACTGTACTCGCCTTCAACTTTCACATACTCGTGGCTCTCACTGTAGTAGAGACCTTCAATAACTTTTGCCATAATGATATTAGTTTGAACCCTCCCCTTGCCCCTCCACTGGAGGGGAGTAAAGTGTATAGGGATAGGGTAGGTTAATGATTTGTTTGGACCCTCCCCCTTGCCCCTCCACAAGGGAGGGGAGTATAATGTATAGGGATTGGGCAAGTTAATAATTTGTTTATTAATTTTGTGTTGTTATTGTTTCACTTCTTTGATTGCGTCCCCCGTTCCTCATTCAATTACCATCTTGCTTTCGTCATCATTCGGTAGTATCTACTCCCCTCCCTGGTGGAGGGGGGGGGGAGGGTCTGTCTCTCTACTTCTTAGAAGTCTTTTCGTAGAAGCGCTTCTTGCACACCACGCCATCCTGCAATTTCTTGTGGATGCGGATTTGTACAGGGGTGTCGAGCTTGGCGTACTCAATGTCCACCATAGCCATGCACACGCTCTTGCCTGTGGAGATGGAGTTGTAGCCCGTGGTGACGGTTCCCACCACCTTGTCGCCCACCACCACATCATATCCGTGGCGTGGAATGGCGCGACCAGCCAGTTCTATGCCCACAATCTTGCGTGTCAGTCCCTCGGCCTTCTGCTTGGCAAGAGCCTCCTTGCCGATGAAGTTCTCCTTGTCAAGTTTCACGAACATGCCAAGACCAGCCTCCAATGGAGTAATCTCGTCGGTCAGTTCATCGCCATAAAGTGGCAGACCAACCTCAAACCTCAGTGTGTCGCGGCATCCAAGGGCACAAGGTTTCACACCATTGGCAATGAGTTTGTCCCATGCATTCTGTATGTAGGCATGACTACCGTAAATCTCAAAACCATCCTCGCCGGTATAGCCGGTGCGGCTCACGATAAGGGTTTCGCCCTCAGTGTCGATGGTCTTGAAGGTGTAGAAGGCAAGTTCCTCACAAGCCAGTCCCAGGCATTCTGCCACCACCTTCTCAGAGTCGGGACCCTGCACGGCAATCTGTCCGTAGATGTCGCTCTGGTTCACTGTTTCCACATTGAAAGCCTTTGCCTGAGCCTCTATCCAGGCATAGTCCTTGTCGATATTGGCGGCATTGATAACGAGGAAGAACTTATCGTCGGTCATCTTGTAGACAAGCAGGTCGTCTACGGTGCCACCATTCTCATGCAGCATCATACCATAGTATATCTTGCCAATGGGAGCACCGGCAATGTCGTTGGTGAAGATGTATTGCACGAACTTCTCTGCCTCCGTGCCGCTTACCAGCACTTCGCCCATGTGGCTCACGTCGAACACGCCGCATGCCTTGCGCACGGCATTGTGCTCGTCCACGATGTCGGTGTACTGGATGGGCATCTCAAAACCTCCAAAGGGCACCATCTTGGCACCCAGAGCAATGTGCTTGTCGTAAAGACACGTTCTTTTATCAGTCATAGTAGTGTGTGTATTTATTTAAGGTTTGTTTATTCAAAAAGTTTTTCCAATAGCGAGCAGAGTGCATTAGCATTCAGTCCTCTAATGGCCCTGTAGGGAGTGTGTTCTGTGATATGCCTTCTCAGGGCTTCTTTAGTGAACGGGCAGCCTGCAAGGGCATTGTTGAAAAGGGCGGATGCATCGTCCAGTTCGAAGTAGTCGCCATTGAGCATCACCTGTTTTATCGTGCCACCTTCCAGTTCGAATCTCAATGTCAGTGTGCCGCATCCCTCTATCCTTGCTTGGCACATAGGGGCAGAGGTGTGGCAAGTGGACTTGCCGCGGAGGAACTGCTCATCGTAGTATGTTGCCTCTATTTCTCTGATGGCACGGATGTCTGTCTCGTTGAGGACGAGAGTGTTGTCTGTGAGATATGTGCGTATGTGATGACGAAGTTCTTCAATGCCAATGCCGGTCAGTGTGTCCTTCAGCAACGACACTCTGCTTTGCACGCTCTTTACACCCTTGGAAAGCAGTTTGGCGCGTTCGGGGGTAAGTGCTCCGCTCATCAGTCGGGTGTCGGTGTCATAGAGCATAGTGCCATGTACTATGTTACGGTTGGCAAGATGATAGAAGGCATTTCCGCATATCTTTCCTCCACCAGCGAGTACGATGTCATTGCGCCCAGATACCTCCACCCTTGCACCCAGGGCATTGAGGCACGATGCCATACCTTGGGCATATTCCTTGAAAAGTTGCTCCACGCTGCCTTCTCCGGTGATGAGGCTGGTCATGATATTGCCCTTGTCGGCATATACGCTGCCTCCTCCGCTTTTCCTTCGGATGATGTCGATTCCCTCGGCACGGCAGAAGTTCTGGTCTATCTCCAATTGCGCATCCTGATGTCTGCCCATCACCACGGTGGGCGACAGTTGCCAGGTGAACAGGTAGTTGCCTTCTGGGAAATGCATTGCCAGATACTCTTCCGTTGCCAGATAAAAAGGTGCCCTTTCCTCCTCATAACCCTGAGGAAGAGCGACAAAAGTGGCAGGGAAGAGCGGCTTAGTCATGTGTTTTTTGTGGTGTGAGATTAGAATTTAAGGTGCTGTTTATGTGCCTTTTTATGGTGTTTTGTGCATCAAATTTACAGAATCGTCTCCAATCAGGCAAATAATCGGTCTTTAATTTTGTTAAAACACTGTTATAAGAAGGTGATTGAAGAGGGAAGGGGTGTCGTATTACTACATTATCTTGTTTATACGTTATATTAATATGTGTCAGGCTTGTTCGTTAGCGAAAATCAGTGTATCTTTGCATAGGACATTGAATATATTGTAGATAACACGATGTGTGCTAAAGGAAAAAGTAAGAAAGCAAGGGTCAGCGCTGAAAAGAACCATGGCTCAGAAACTCTCTTTCCTGAAGAAGAGGTAGAGAGAATGGAAAGAGAGGATGACGATAGTCATCTCATTATGCAGAAAGGTGATAGTGTGGATGTTTTGTTGGCATCAATATCTTCATGTCTTGTTCAGAGGCTCGCATCATGTTTTTTCATGTTGGTGTTCGTGTCGCCCTTTTTTATCATGTCGTATGAACACTTTCATGGAAAAGAAATAGAACTTCCTCTCTTTTGGGGTATGGCGGCAATGGCAGTCTTTTGTTTGGCTTGGTCCTATTGTTGCCTTACTGGTTCTACTAAAGTATATAGTGATAGGATTACCTTCAGGGGATATCGCTACGTGTATTTCCCTTGTAAAGGAACGATTTCATTAAATGATATAGAGTCTGTCTGCTTGTCCTGGAGTAAGGGTAAGGCTGGCCTTGTCTACGAAATCGAGACAACTGTAGTAGAAAGTAGCGGAAAGAAGATTGAATGGAAAATTCCTGCTTCTGATGTAGGTGGTATGTATGATACTATTGTAAGGGCAATGTTGGCTTCTACTACGATGTATCAAAGGCAGAACGCGCCGTCGGCAGAAAGGAAATTCATTCTGCAAAGGGTGTCTGACAAATATGCTTCTGTCGTATTTCACAAGCAGAATAAAAAGAATATTCCATTTACCCAATGGCCGAAGGCAGAGCCATTCTCCATGAAACTTGGGGAGGTCTTATGTGCCATGAATCAAGATGACAACAAAGCTTACTTTTTTAAGATGCTGGACTTGTCAAACGTATGCTCTCTGGTTAACAAGCATTTTCCTAAGAGCGTCCGTATGGGGCAGGCCGGTGGTCCTCCCATTTTTACGAAGGAAGAAGCAAACCAGATAGTCAAGGAAGAAAAGGAATCGGAAATTCGAGGTTGGCTATTCTTCGGTGCCTTAGTGATCCTGCTCCTTTTTTTAATATCTGTTGTTTCCAGCTAAAATAAACGGAACAAAAGCCTCTACTTTCATAGGCAAGACTTCTAACGAGAAAGTGGGAGAGAACAGGTGGTACAACATGGCTATGCATGAAATAATAAAGAACCAGGCATCTTCGAAGATGCCTGGTTGATATTTAATATATGAATGTGTGTCTTGCCAGATGATTCTCTGCCCCCCGTTCTTATCTTTACTCTATTACTTGAAAATTTCGGTCACATAACCGGGTAGGGTGGTGCGGCTCCATTTCTCGGTGTTGGTGTAACCATTGTACACATAGGACAGTGTGTGGGTGTTGGTGCCCTGCCATTTGATAGTACATGGGTTGCCTCCCTCTGTGGTATTGCCATCCTTGGTGTACTCTACGTCTTCCATGGTGAATATCATGGAACTATTGTTGTTTACCTTAGCAATACGAACAGTCATTCGCACATCCTTGTCGTAGCACTTATAATATAAGGAAGAACTTTCGTCGGCTTCGTGCCATACACCAAGCAGTTTGTTCTTCTTTACGCCCTTTTTGTCAACCTTGTCCATCAGTGCCAGAAACTCGGACATATCCTTAGACATGATTTTCTTTGCGGGGAGATAGACATTTGTTACCTTTACGGTGTTCTGTCCACCAGGATAACCGCTTGGGTCGTATGTCCAGGTGTAGTTTAGTTCTTCGCCAACGGTCTTTAGTCCCTTCATATCTTTCTCTACAACGTAAACCCTCCTAACTCCCTCTACCACGTATGTTTGTATCTCGTATGTCTTTCCTTCCTTTACCATCAGGTACATGTCCTTGGTGCATTCTTCCATCTTGCCTTCTGGTGTTTGAAACTTGGTTTGCTTATACAAACCACACTTGGGCTGAGCCATACCTGTGATGGCTGCCATAAGTAACGCAACTGAGAGAAATAATGTCTTCTTCATAAGCGTAGGTATTAGGGGTTTATTCGCTTTTCTTGTAACAAAATTAACAAAAAGGATAATAGGATGTTTTACGCACGTCATATTTTTTGCTAATAATGCTCTATTGTCTTCTCTACTTAGCAAAACATAATAAAAACAAAAAAAGGTGAACAATCTTTTAGGGATTATCCACCATTTCCTTGTGACTCCTGCAGGATTCAAACCTGCAACCTTTTGATCCGTAGTCAAATGCTCTATTCAGTTGAGCTAAGGAGCCATCCTTGTGTTGAGTGGGTGATGACGGATTCGAACCGCCGACCCTCTGCTTGTAAGGCAGATGCTCTGAACCAGCTGAGCTAATCACCCAATTGCGGAAGTTGTCTTCTTGAGACTTTTTCGTGTCAATAAGGTTTGTTTACCTTATTAATAATAAGAGGAGAATGTTCCGCTCGATTCTCATTATTTTCTTTGGCGGTGCGGACGGGGCTCGAACCCGCGACCCCTAGCGTGACAGGCTAGTATTCTAACCAACTGAACTACCGCACCAATGTTGGTTTGTTGTTTTGAGCGGAAAACGAGGCTCGAACTCGCGACCCCAACCTTGGCAAGGTTGTGCTCTACCAACTGAGCTATTTCCGCATTCTTTGTTTCTTCACACTTTGGTTTGTGTGAGTGGGCAGGGACGGATTCGAACCGCCGAAGGCGCAAGCCAACAGATTTACAGTCTGCCCGTTTTAACCACTTACCTACCGACCCAATTTCTTGTTCGG
>JAFYVX010000247.1 GCA_017558255.1 Bacteroidaceae bacterium | reverse complement strand
TGAGCAGATTGCGCACACGCTCCTCGAACTGACCACGGAACTTGGTTCCGGCCACCAGGGCAGCCATATCCAGTGTGAGCACACGCTTGCCCCAGAGTTGGCGAGCCACCTTGCGCTCAATGATGCGCTGGGCAAGTCCCTCCACAATGGCACTCTTGCCCACACCGGGTTCGCCGATGAGGATAGGGTTGTTCTTCTTTCTGCGTGAGAGTATCTGTGCCACGCGCTCCATCTCCTTGTCACGGCCAACCACAGGGTCCAACTCGCCTTTGCGTGCCTTCTCTGTGAGGTCGGTGCAGAAATTGTCCAGTACGGGAGTGCCGGTTTTGGAGGTCTTCTTCTTGGTCAGGGTGGGAGAGTCGTTCTCGGCAGGACCGCTCATTTCAAAACCGTCATCCTCACCATCTTTCTCGTCCTCGTCGTCGGTGTGACTGTATCCGCTCTTTACATCTCCATATAGATTTTCACGTGTGAGTCCGTGCTCTTCAAGAATCTGCTGTATGGGACTGCCCTGATCCTTGAGCATGGCTTTGAGCAGATGCTCGGTGTCCACCTCGTCGGAATGTTGGGCACGAGCCTCCAGTATGCTGAGGCGCATAAGGCGTGTAGCATCGCGGTTCAGTTCCATTGCGTTCTTGTCGGGCACCACGGCAACCTTCTTTTCGCGTACCATCTTTTCCAGGTGGTGTTTGAGCGAAAGTAGGTCGGGTTGTACCTGATGCATGAGTCGTGTGGTCTTGCTGACATTTTGTCTCAACATTCCCAAAAGCAGGTGCTCGGGTGACACATTGTCACATTCCGTGCGCTCGGCCTCCTCGCGTGAGAAGTTGAAAACCGATGCCATATCGTTAGAGAACTTGTTGTTCATAGGCATTATATGCTGATATGTGGATGTTTGGTGTTGGTTTGTTCCACATTATTATATATATATAGGTGCAAAATCCGTGCCACAACATTGTTTATGTCGTGTGTATGCATATAAAAATAGAATAAAATGTAGGAATAGGGAATTTATTCCAGGTTATTGGCATAATAGAGATAGTCCTCCGGTCTTGCCTCTTTGGGAAAAATATCGCGGAAGAAAATCTGTGTGTCCTTGGGGTTCATGGCAACTGACATCTGCAGGTAATGCAGGAACTCGGCCTTGTGCCCTGTCTGGTAGTAGCAATAGGCTTGTGCCGGGCATATTGCCTTTATTACTTCTGCACGTGTTTCCTCGTATTCGGGGCGTTGTGCCATCTCTTCAATTTCCATTAGGATACCGGTGGCGGTGATGAAGTCCTGGCAATCCATGAATACCTGTGCTATGGTGCGCATGGTGTGCAGGTGGTCTTCCGTATTGGCAAGGGCTTTGGTAAAGCATTCCAGAGCCTTGTCGCGATACTGGAAGAGCAGGTAGATGTGGCCGGCCAGCAGATTGTAGTCGACCTTGGTGTACGGATCCTGGAACTCCTTGGAGCGTTCCAGTGCATCCAGTGCCTCATGCATGTGCCCTATACGTGCTTCTGTGTAGGATCGTTGCAGGCAGATATTCAGGTGTTCGGGACTTAGTCCCTGGCTCAGTTCCTCGGCTTTGGTGAGCATGTCGTTTGCCTCTTGGAAGCGTTCCAGAAAGCAGAGGTTGAAGGCAGCATGGTAGAGGGCCAGTTCGTCGTCGGGTTGGCGGGTAAGGTATTGCGCGAAGATTTCGCTTGCCTCCTGATACCTGTCCTGGCGCGATGTGGCATAGGCCTTCTGTAGAAGAGCATGCATGTTATCGGGCTGTATGGCCAGTGTATATTCGGCACTGTCCAGAGCCTCGGCAAACAGGTCGCATTGTATCTGCGCATCGGCAATGTTCAGCCATGCCTGCACGTCGAAGGGGTCGTTGTCCAGCACGCGGTTGAGCCAAAGGATAGAGTCCTGCCATTGTTGTGTCTCAAACAGGATGTCCGCCATCATGGTGACGGGGTCCTGGGCATCGGGATGCAGTTCCAGGGCAAGCTCGGTGGCCTTTATGGCCTCCTTGTGCTTGCCCTGAGACATGTAGTAGTCGGCTACGTCAACCAGTTCGTCGCTATCCATGTATGGTGTGTGTCCAGTGGATGCTGCCTGTTCGTATCTGCCGAGTATGTCCAGAAATTCTTCCGACTGGAAGTAGTCGTCTTCTTCCTGTTGCATGATGGTTTGGTTTCCGAGTTTTCGGAGTTATCTGAGTATTCTGAGTATTCCGATTATTCCGATTATTCTGATTATTCCGATTACTCTGATTACTCCGACAATCTCTTGCTTACTTTGTATCCCTCAGCCCTACGGTCTTGTTGAAGACGGGGTGCTCGGGAGTGGAGTCGGTATCCACGTTGTAGTATCCTATGCGCTGGAACTGCAGGTAAGAGAGATGGGGCAGGGTAGCGGCCCACTCTTCGATGAAGGCGTTCTTGTTCACGCGCAGAGAGTCGGGGTTGAGGAAGGGACGCATGGCGTCGATACCGCGCACACCATTCTCCTTCTCATACTGCTTGATGGCATCGCGAGGATTCTCGCATGTCCAGAGGCAGTTGTAGTCGCGCACCTCGCAAGGTATGCTATGCTGGCAGCTAACCCAATGCAGGGTCTTGCCCTTGATCTTGCGGTCGGCACCAGGCATACCGCTACGGCTATCGGGGTCGTAGGTGGCATGTATGCAGGTGATGTTGCCCTCAGCATCCTTTTCTATGCACTTGCTTGCATCCTCGTCGCACTTGATGATGTAGGCATTCTTCAGACGTACCTCCTTGCCGGGGCCAAGGCGCATGAACTTCTTGCCGCCGTCCTCCATAAAGTCCTCGCGCTCGATGTAGAGCTCGCGAGAGAAGCGTATGATGTGTGTGTCGGAGTTCTCGTCCTCGGGATTGTTGATTGCCTGCATCTCCTCCACCTGTCCCTCGGGATAGTTGTCGATGATGAGTTTGACGGGATCTACAACGGCGCTAACGCGAAGTGCACGGCTATTGAGGTCCTCGCGGCAGGCAGCTTCCATCAGTTTGATGTCGTTCAAGGCATCGAAGGTGGTGTAGCCAATCTTGTCAATGAACTTCAGTATGGCCTGAGGGCTATAACCACGACGACGGATACCACAGATGGTTGGCATGCGGGGGTCGTCCCAACCGTTTACCACGCCCTCCTTGGTGAGGATGAGCAGGTTGCGTTTGGACATGAGTGTGTAGTTGAGGTTCAGCTTGTTGAACTCGAACTGACGTGGACGGTTGTCCTCGATATCGCCCTCGTCGCCTCTCCATTCCTTGATCCAGGTAACGAACAGGTCGTAAAGGTCGCGGTGAGGAACGAACTCAAGTGTGCAGATAGAGTGTGTCACGCCCTCGAGATAGTCGCTCTGGCCGTGTGTGAAGTCGTACATGGGATATGCATTCCACTTGTTGCCGGTGCGCCAGTGAGGCATGTTCAGCACGCGGTACATGATGGGGTCGCGGAAGTGCATGTTGGGGCTTGCCATGTCTATTTTGGCACGCAGGATCATCTTGCCAGGCTCCACATTGCCACTGTTCATCTCGCGGAAGAGTGCCAGACTTTCCTCAGCTGGACGGTCGCGGTAGGGACTGTTCTGACCTGCCTCGGTGGGAGTTCCCTTCTGGGCGGCAATCTCTTCGGAGGTCTGCTCGTCAACATATGCTTTGCCTGTCAGGATACACCATTCGGCAAAGTCCCACAGGTCCTGAAAATAGTCGCTGGCATAGCAAACCTTGCCCCACTTGTAACCGAGCCACTGGATGTCGCGCTCTATGGCACGAACGTATTCCATGTCCTCCTTCTGGGGGTTGGTGTCGTCCATGCGCAGGTTGCACACGCCGCCAAATTTCTCTGCCACGCCAAAGTCCATGGCAATGGCCTTGGCATGTCCGATGTGCAGGTAGCCGTTTGGTTCGGGTGGGAATCGTGTCTGCAATCGTCCGCCGTTCTTGCCCTCGGCAAGGTCCTCCACTATTTGTTTCTCAATAAAGTTAAGGCTCTTTACGGGAGCCTCCTGTGTTTCAGTAGTTGTCATTATGTGTTGTTAATGTCCTTTTATATTAATTTCAAACCTCAAAGTTACAAATATCTTTTATATAAAAGTATGTGTTTGTTGCAAAAAAAGTTCTACAAACTTATAAAATATCCAAATTTATGGTAAACTCAGACATGCATGTCCAGAAAACAATAGTTCAAGCACTAGTCTGGTAACATTGTTTTTACATGCTGATTACAATATTTACCACTTAGTGACTTTATAATGTATTTTTATTAATTCGTTGCGTTGGACCTTGAAGGTTTAATTTTCCTTGATACAACTCATACTTTATTTCAGATAATAATGCAATAAGTTCGTCTCTGCTTTTTGCATCTTTTATTTTATCATAGACATAACCAGAATATTCTGGTGTATGGCTTGTACGATGCATACAGCCTTTATAAATACTATTTTCACCATCAGGTAAAAGAATGCCATTTTCTGGAGCATTGATATTTATGTTGAACTTTTTAAGAATGGCTCTAGACTTGGTTGCGTATTTGTCTGTTCCCTCTATCACATGGTGTGCGGCTGTGCCACCAAAACCCTTACAGATCTCAACCGATTGACGATTCATAGCTAGATATAAGTTTTTTCTTAGAAGATCAGCACTTGGTTCGTCGCTTATAAACAATTTTTTTACATCATAGCTTTTTAGTTGTGCCATGGTTGGGAACTGGTCGTATGGAGATATGGCCATACGCCTTATTTTAAGTAATTGCTTGTTGATGGCATCTGTATAATTTACAGCATTGGAATTCAAGTTGTTGATGACTGGTACGATACGACCATTCTCATCTTTTACAACGGCTAATGCTTTTCTGTTTTTGGGTAGGGATTCTATTGTAAGCTTTTTAGAAGTCTTAATTACAGCCTTCGATGTCTTCTCTGCTGATGTTTCAATAACTTCTTTGACTGTTTCCTTTGTACCTTTCTTTAATGATGATTTTGCAACTTGTTTGCAACCTGTTAACAAAACGAAAGTACATAGTATGGTTATATAGTTAAACTTTCTAATCATGGTAATTCCTTTGTAATATAGTTTAGTTCGGATAAAACCCATACGTTCAGGTTCTTAAAGTAGTCGTTGGTCTGTTCATTTATCTTCTGCTCAATGCCAATCTCTATTTCCACTGAAGGCTTTGTTATATAGAAATATCCCCAGACGATGATGATGATACTTATGACAGAAGTGCAAAGAGCTTGACGTTTTCTGTATTTAGCACGTATTCTTTTTTTCTCATCCTCTAATAAGCATGATGAAGCAACGACCTTTAACCCGTTTGATAATATATTTCCCAAAAAACTTCTATTTTTTTTCCAACTCATACTTTTTACCAATTCTCTAATAGAATTTCTGATTGCATTTTCAATGGCAATCTCAATCAGTATGGTAAAAATTGCCCAGATGATAAACGCTATCAGGGTTTCTTCAATAATAGATACGGCAAATTCGTAGAGGTCGATTGTTGCGTGTTTAATTATTTTTTCTTGAGCATCCTTGTCTAGCAGAAGTTGAATTTTTTCTAAATCTATATCTGTCGTTATATTTTTTGTAGAGTTATCAACGTTATACAATACTTTGTGTTCAGCAACAAGCATTCCTGAGTATGCATCTATCCTTTCTTTCATGAATTGGTTTATGTCCGTTGCAAGCAGTTTGTTTTGGAATTCAGCATTGTAGTTGGCAATATATTCTTCTTTGGAAGATGTTATATAGTACCAAAGGTTTTTGAATATGCCAACAAAAGAATACTTATCATCAACAAATTCTCTTATCTTGTTAGAATATAAATCTTGCCCAATTTGTGGAAGTTTTAATTGGAAATCCTCATTTCTTTGGTATTCTATAGACTTGTATTCCTTAATTGGAATCGGTTTGGCAATAATGTTTGTATCTATATCAAATTCTAATTCTTTTTTCAAGTCTTCAATAGCAGATTGGTCTTTTTGGTCATAAGCATACTTCAAATCTCGCAGATAGCTTGTCAGTTCCTCATTTTCACTGATTATACCATATTTAATTTTGATAAGCAAATCGACGGGTACATTGGTAAAATCACTAATTGTTTGTAAATCGGTATTTTCTATAACCAATGAAGAAAGAATATCGGAATAGGTCTTTTCGTTGTACTTTTCGCGCTCGCTATCGTTACAACACGCAGTTAAGGTCATTAGGTAGATTGCAAATAGAGCGAATAATCCTGATATATTTTTCATAATAAATTTGTATTTATACTTAACTCTTTTTTATTTTAGTATGAGTTCTGTGAATTATAGATTCAGTGAAAATGTTGTATCTTTCTGTTGTTATTCGCTTTTAACTCTGCTAAAAGACGTAATTGCACATTTTAAAATTTCTTGGTTTCGTGCTAAGGTTTGGCACCTGAATAGACAGTTTTATTCTTAGATAATACGCTTTAATATTGACCAGTCTACATATAGACCACAACGAGCGCCAAAGTTACAAATAACTTTTTATATATTGTGTTGCTTTGAGCAAAAAGTCGTGGTTATTTGTAAAATTTGTGTCCAAAACAGGTGCTTGGTATCGTCTGGATTTAGACATCGTATTGTCATGACTAAGACGTCGTATTGTCTAAGCACGGATAATACGACGTCTATTTACCTGCAATATATTTACATAGAATCTGGATGTTCTTGTTATTGTCGTAGAGGGATAACAACCGCTCGTTTCTATTTGAAAGTTCTTCTTCCGTAATGGCTTTGCCTATGGTTTTGTTGACGGCATTGATTATTTCTGTTGGCGTATCAGCTACGATGCAGAGGTCAGACAAACCTGTACTGTCAAGCATCTTTTTGTTGGCTATGCAATGGCCGCCTTTGAATAGGGTACCGAGAAGTTTCAGTTTGATACCTGTTGATTGGAATGTTATCAGCACGTTGGACGCTGCTTCCCTGATGAGTTTATCCATCTCTTCGGAGGTGGGATTGGGGCAAACGTCAACATTATCTGTCATCTTTGCTGCATTGATGATGTCGTTGTGAGGTTCTCGTCCGGCTATTATCCATTTTGCACCGTTGGTAAAAGGTATGACCTTCTCCATCAGGAACATGACGGCCTTGATGTTTTCTTCAATGCTGAGATTGCCGTTGTACAGGATGTAGTTTCCTCTGCCGATTGGTTCTTCCTTCTTCATAGAGGGGAGTGAGCCATTGTGAAAGCATGGCATCAATTCCGTCTTGACTTGAGGGTGTCTTCCGGCAAAGAAGTCCTTGTCCTTTTCTGTTATTGCCATAATCACATCGGCATGTTTCAGTATTGGTTCGTAAAACTTCAACTTCAGATGCTCTGTGAGATAGTACAGTCTTTTGTATAAAGACTTTGACGCAAAATATAGTTGTTTAAAGTATTCTGTCTCAACGTTGTGGGTCCTGACTATCTTTAGCCTGTCTTTCAGTTCGGGAGAAGTAAGTATTGCCGTTGTGTGCAGGCCCTCAAAAAGTATGGGAGCATTGTCCTTGAGCAGATTCCTGACAAGTTCCGACGAAGTGCGGCTCTTTACGATGTATGGTTTGTGGGAGATGAAGCTTTTCAACCCGGTCTTGCGTGGATACATGTATACTTCATCCGCAATATCGTAAAGTTCCTCCTCCATCCCCCTGCCGTTGTACTCAAAGCAGTGCAGTATCACATATATATTGTTTTCCTTCAAGGCTTTGCCTTGTAGTATACATCTATGGCACCACCATAGTTGGCGGGATATGGTGACTGGAATGATATTATATGTATTCTGTTTGGTTGAGACATGTCATTGATAGGTATGTCCGGTAATCTCAAACAAAATTAGGTTTATTTTGCCAACAAATCAAGGCATGAAGGGGAAATAAATTCCTAAAAGCGTAAAAAGGTGCTGACTTAATGCCTAATTCCTGTTTTTTATGTATCTTTGTGTCCGACTATGCAACCATTGGCGGAAAGAATGCGTCCTCGCACATTGGAGGATTATATCGGTCAGCAACATCTTGTTGGCCCCAATGGTGTTTTGCGCCGAATGATAACGAGCGGAAGGATCTCCAGTTTTATCCTGTGGGGACCTCCGGGCGTGGGCAAGACAACACTGGCCACCATCATAGCCGGTACGCTTGATGTGCCTTTCTTCACCCTCTCTGCCGTGACGAGCGGAGTGAAGGATGTGCGCGATGTCATAGACAAGGCACGCAATTCCACTTTCTTCAATTCCTCCCGCCCCATCCTCTTTATTGACGAAATACATCGTTTCAGCAAGAGCCAGCAGGATTCGTTGCTCGGTGCGGTGGAGCAAGGTGTGTTCACTCTGATAGGTGCCACCACGGAGAATCCTTCCTTCGAGGTGATACGCCCGCTTTTGAGTCGTTGCCAGGTGTATACGCTCAATTCGCTCGGCAAGGAAGATCTGCTTGCCCTATGCCAAAGAGTGCTTGAAAAGGATGTGGTGCTCAAGAAGCAGAACATAGAACTGAAGGAAACCGATGCCTTGCTGAGATATAGCGGAGGCGATGCACGCAAGTTGCTCAATATCCTCGAACTCCTGTCCGAAAGCGTTCAGGGCGATGAGGTGCTGGAGATAACGGACACCCTTGTGGCCGAGCGCCTTCAGCAGAATCCCTTGGCATACGACAAGGACGGTGAGATGCACTACGACATCATCTCGGCCTTCATCAAAAGCATACGAGGCAGCGACCCCGATGCCGCCATCTACTGGTTGGCACGCATGATAGAGGGTGGGGAAGACCCTGCTTTCATTGCCAGAAGACTGGTCATTTCGGCATCCGAGGATATAGGTTTGGCCAACCCCAATGCCTTGCTGTTGGCCAATGCCGCTTTCGATGCGGTTCAGAAGATAGGTTGGCCCGAGGGCCGTATCCCCCTGGCAGAAGCCACGGTATACCTCGCCACTTCACCCAAGAGCAATAGTGCCTACAATGCTATAAACAAGGCTATTCAGTATGTACGACAAACTGGTAATCAGCCCGTACCCTTGCATTTGAGGAATGCTCCCACACAACTGATGTCCGAACTGGGTTATAGCGATGGTTACAAGTATCCGCATGACTATCCCGGACACTACATAGCACAGCAGTATTTGCCCGATGCCTCGAAGAATGAAACCTTCTTCATCCCGGCAGATACAGACAAGGTGCAGAAAAGACAAAAGTAAATAAATAAAAACGAAAAATATATATGAAAAGCGACATTGAAATTGCACGCGAAACCCCGTTGAAGCCCATCAAGGACATTGCCTTGGGACTCGGTATCGCAGAAGAGTCAATCGAACCCTATGGCAGATACATTGCCAAGTTGCCTCTTGAACTGATTAACGAGGAGAAGATTGCCAAGAGCAAACTCATCCTTGTCACCGCCATCACTCCCACCAAGGCCGGTATCGGTAAGACCACCGTCAGCGTGGGTCTTGCACTCGGTATGAACCGCATTGGCAAGCAGACAATGGTTGCTCTGCGCGAGCCATCCCTCGGTCCTTGCTTTGGTATGAAGGGTGGTGCTGCCGGTGGCGGCTATGCTCAGGTTCTGCCTATGGACAAGATAAACCTGCACTTCACCGGTGACTTCCATGCCATCACCTCAGCTCACAATATGATTGCTGCCTTGTTGGACAATTACATCTATCAGCATCAGGCAGAAGGCTTTGCCATGCGCGAAGTGCTCTGGAAGCGTGTGTTGGATGTGAACGACCGCAATCTGCGCTATATCGTAACAGGTCTTGGTGCCAAGACAAACGGTGTAACCGGCGAGAGCGGTTTCGACATCACTCCTGCATCAGAGATTATGGCCATTCTTTGTCTTGCTCAGGACGAGGAAGACTTGCGTCGTCGCATAGAGAATATCCTTCTTGGTACTACCATTGACGGCAAACCCTTCACCGTGAAGGACCTTGGCGTGGCCGGTGCTATCTGCGTACTTTTGCGCGATGCCATCAAGCCCAACCTCGTACAGACAACCGAGAACACCCCTGCCGTGGTACATGGTGGTCCCTTTGCCAACATTGCCCACGGTTGTAACTCTGTATTGGCCACTCGCATGGCAATGAGCCTCGCTCCCTATGTTGTTACGGAGGGCGGTTTCGGTGCCGACCTTGGTGCAGAGAAGTTCTATGATATCAAGTGCCGCAAGTCAGGTTTGCAACCCGCACTGACTATTCTTGTTGCCACCACACAGGGCCTGAAGATGCACGGCGGTGTGCCCGTGGAGGCAATCAAGGAACCCAACATGGAGGGTTTGAGGGAAGGCGTGAAGAATCTTGACCGCCACATCCGCAACCTTCAGGGCTTCGGTCAGACCGTTGTGGTTTGCTTCAATCGTTTTGCTGCTGATACCGACGAGGAAATCAACTTCTGCCGTGAGCATTGTGCAGAGATGGGAATCGGTTTTGCCGTGAACAATGCCTTCAACGAAGGCGGTGCCGGTGCCGAGGAGTTGGCACGTCTCGTGGTGGACACCATAGAGAACAAACCAAGCGAACCCCTGAAGTTTGCCTATGCCGACGAGGACACCATCGAGCAGAAGGCTCTGGCCGTTGTGCAGAAGGTATATGGCGGTAAGGGTGTTATATTCACTCCCGCGGCAAAGAAGATGCTTCAGAAGATAGAGGAACTCGGATTGTCTCACTATCCCATCTGCATAGCAAAGACACAGTTCTCTTTCTCTGCTGACCAAAAAGCATATGGCGTGCCCGAGGGATTCAACATTGCCATCCGCGATGTGGTAATCAACCAGGGTAGCGAATTCATAGTTCTCATAGCAGGCGAAATACTGCGTATGCCTGGCCTCCCCAAGGTGCCTCAGGCAGAGAAGATAGATATAGTAAACGGTGAAATAGAAGGATTGAGTTGATATATGAAAAAGATTTTGCTTTTAGGCTCAGGTGAGCTCGGCAAGGAATTTGTGATTGCTTGCCAGAGAAAAGGACAGTA
>JAFYVX010000246.1 GCA_017558255.1 Bacteroidaceae bacterium | reverse complement strand
GGGTTGAACTCTGCCCATGCCGAGAGGGTTCCCAACAAGGTAAGTAGAAGAGAAAATAGAAAAGTCTTTTTCATGCTATATGTTTTTAGTTTGTTCCGTATTGCATATATCGTACACCAAAGTTAGTATTTTATACGTTATGTTCCAAAGATAGGATATAAAAACAGGTGTAAATAACACAGAAACAGGCTCAATGGCCTGTTTCTGCATAGATTATGGTAAATAGTTGTACTGTCAAAGTATCTGGAGCATATCACGGAGGTGTCGGATCTCGTAGTTCACAGGTTCCGTTGCCTTGTTCTCCTCGGGATGGGGATTGAACCACATGACATCAAGTCCGGCACCTTTGGCACCGAGGATGTCTGTCTGGAAATTGTCGCCAATCATAAGGGTGGTTTCGGGTTTGGCACCAGTCATGCGGAAGGCATAATCGAAATAGAGTGGCGAGGGTTTGTTGGCACCGGCATCCTCGGAAAGAACTATAGTATCAAAATAGTCCTTCATGCCACAGGCTTTCAACTTGCGATACTGCACCTCATGGAACCCGTTGCTGCACATATGCAGACCATAACCACGGGACTTGAGGTAGTCCATCACCTCGTGTGCCCCGTCGATTACACCGGGCTTCACGGCACATAGTTCCAGGAAGCGGTCGCTTACCTTGAGGCAATACTCCACGCTGACGTTCTCCAATCCAACTCCCTTGCTCAGCGGACGGCGGAAACGCTCCACGATAAGGACATCGCGGGTTATCTCGCCGGCGGCATACTGCTTCCACAGTTCCACGTTGGTTTGCCAATACGGCGCGTGGAAATCCTCGAAGGTATTGAAATGGCAATGCAGGCCAAAGTCCTCGTAGAGTTCGCGAAGGGCTATGTCGGCATTGCCATGCGTATCGTACAGGGTATCGTCAAAATCCAGAAATAGGTCTTTGTATATCTTTTCCATTGTGTTGCAAAGGACGTTTATTTCTTTTTAGTGGTGCGCTTTGGGCTGGTGGATTTGGGCTTTGAGGTGCGCTTGTTCACCACATTCTGTGGCTTGCCCTCGGCAAAGGCCTTGAGGTTTTCCACGGCAATGGTCAGGAGTCTTTCCCTTGCCTCGGCAGTGGCCCATGCTATATGTGGGGTGATGGAGCAGTTTGTTGCCTCTATCAGGGGATTGTCATTATGGGGAGGTTCCTCGATGAGCACATCCACTCCGGCGGCACGCAACCTGCCCTGATTCAAAGCATCTGCCAGAGCCTGCTCGTCAACCAGCGGTCCCCTACCCGTGTTTATCAATATGGCTGTAGGTTTCATCAGTGCCAGACGTTCGGCATTGACCAGATGCTGAGTGTCGTCAGTCAAGGGGCAGTGCAGAGAAAGGACATCGGCCTCGGAGAAAAGTTCCTCATATGAAGAGGCCTTACGTATTCCCAGCGCCTTCAGAGCCTTCGCCGACTTGCTGCTCATTGCCAACACCTGCATGCCGAAAGCCTGTGCAATCCTTGCCACCGCCATGCCTATGTTTCCCACGCCCACAATACCCATTGTGCGGCCATCCAGTTCCGTCAGCGGCACATTGTAGAAACAGAAGTCCTCGCAACTGCTCCAACTGCCCGATTTAACCTCAATGGTGTATTGTGCCACAGAATTGGTGATATTGAGCAGGTGTGCGAACACCATCTGTGCCACGGACATAGTGCTGTATGCCGGCACATTGGTGACGGTGATTCCATGCTTGCTTGCTGCCTTGGTGTCCACCACGTTGTAACCAGTGGCAAGTACTCCCACATAACGCAAGCGAGGCAAGGCATCCATTACCTCTCGAGTAATCCTAACCTTGTTCACCAGCACTGCATCGGCATCCTTGGCACGTGCCACCACATCCTCGGGAGCTGTGCGGTCGTACACCTCCACCTCGCCCAAGGCACTCAAAGGTTCCCATGAGAGGTCTCCTGGATTGGCGGTATATGCGTCTAAAACAACTATCTTCATAAACGGAAAGGAGAAAAAAGAAAGGAGAAAGAAGAAATCTGCGAGTAAGCGAGAGCAGAGTTAAGCTTGCCGAGCGAGAGCAGATTCAAGACGACGAAGTCGGATTAAAGGAAAAAGGAGAAATGAATTATGTTGAGCTACAGAGAAAACTATTTCTGCTTTTTGCTTTCTCATTTCTCATTTCTCCTTTCTCCTTTAAATACTACAGTCCCAGCTCCTTGATGATGTTCTTGCCACCGCCCCAGCGGTCGATAATCCAGAGAACGAAACGGATGTCAACACCGATACAACGCTGCAGGGCAGGGTCGAAGCTGATGTCGCCAGCCATGGCTTCCCAGTTGCCGTCGAAGGCAAGGCCAATGACATGGCCGTTGGCATCGAACATGGGCGAACCGCTATTGCCACCGGTGATGTCGTTGTTGCTGAGGAAGCAGAGTTGCATCTGCTTGGTCTTCTTGTCCTTGTACTTCCCGAACTTGCCCTTCTTGAGGAGTTTCGTTATCTCGGGTTCCATGATATAGTCGGCATTCTCCTGCTGCTGGGCAATCTTGTCCAGGAGGCTCTGATGGTTGGTGAAGTAGTTGTAGTGTGTGCCGTTGGCTGTATAGTCCTTGATGCTGCCATAAGACAAACGCATGGTCATATTAGCATCAGAATAATGAGCCTCGCTGGGTTCCATCTCCAGGATGGCCTTGTTGAGCAGGCGCTCGTTGTGCTCTATGGTTGGCATGGTGCTCTGTACGGTGCCCAAGAGGTCGTAATAGGTGTCCAGTATGGCATCGGCATACTGCATAGCCATGTCTGTGTCGCGCAGGGTGCTGTCTGCCATAACCTTAGCCACGCAGGTGGTGTCCAGCAGGCAGGTCTTGGCAAAGACATCCTTGGCGTAAGCCATGGTGTTGCCGCCGTAGACACTGTCTATCAGGTTATAGAATGAGGGCAGGAACTCGCCCTTGGACCACTGGCGGTAGTTCTGCAGCAGGGTACCCATGGTCTCCTCGTCGACACGGGGTTCGTAGTCCTTGAAGAAAGCCTTCAGGTTGTCCACACAAAGAGCGGCATCCTCGGCAGTGGCATCGAAAGGCATGCGGGAAACGCGGTTTGCAACATTGCGCAGTTCTATGCCACGAAAGAAGGTCTCGCTGTAGTAGGTGAGAAGAGCCATCTTGTGCTTACGCTCGGTGTAGGCCTTCTCCAGAGCAGACAACATGGAACCATACTGGGCCTTGGTAGTCTCATCCTTGCTGTACCACTGGCGTATCTTCTCCTCCATTTTCTGCTTCTGTCCAACGACATCGAGGTCCTTCACGGCCTTGTTCATACCGATGGAGTTCTTCCAGTAGTTGCTGCTGCTTGCCCACTTGCTGGAATACTTCAGTTCGATGGTGCGGTCGGAATCCATCCAGTGCTTCCACACGTTCTGCTTGGCGGTGCGCACATCGATGACAGCCTGGTTTGTTGCCTCGGTACGCTCAATGATTCCCCAAGAAGAGAGGTAGCGGTTGGTACGGCCGGGATAACCTATAGTCATGCAGTAGTCGCCGGGGGCATAACCCTTGACAGATACGGGAGCATAGCCGGGAGTCTTAAGAGGAACGTTGTCCTCGCTATACTCGGCAGGTGTACCGTCGGGTTTGGCATAGATGCGGAACATGGAGAAGTCGCAGGTCTGGCGTGGCCACATCCAGTTGTCTGTGTCGCCACCGAACTTACCCAGAGTCTCTGTAGCGGTGAACACCAGACGGATGTCATTGTACACCTTGTAGAAGTTGGCAAAGAAGGCATTGCCGCTATAGTAGGTAGCCACACGACACTCAAGACCGGGGTTCTTCTCATTAAATTCATCCTCCAGAGCGTTGCAGATACTGTCCGTGTAGAATGCCTCCACCTGGGCAGAGTCCATCTTGGGAGCCTTTTCCTTGTAGAGACGGGCAAACTCGGCATTCACACGCTCGGTGCAATCCTCCACTCTGTCAAGGAAACGGACATAGAGACCGTGGGCAGGACGCTCCTGCTCGCGCTTCTTGGCAACGAAACCATTCTTCAGGATATCGTCCTCGGGAGTGGAGAGGGCCTGTATGGCGCCATAACCACAATGGTGGTTGGTAAAGAACAGACCTTCGGGAGATACTACAACACCAGAGCAGAAGTCGCCCAAGTTGATGACAGCATCCTTGAGACTACGGCCATTGGGGTTGTACAGTTCCTCTGGAGTAAGGTTGATACCCAGAGCCTTCATATTCTCTGCTGTTTTAGAGTTGATGTGCGAGAGCATCCACATACCCTCGTCGGCACTTGCAAAGAGCGAGCACATCACTGCCGTCAAAGTCAAAATAATCTTACGCATATCTTTTTCAAAAATTTATTCGCCTGCAAAGGTACGATTAAGTGAGAGAAATGTCAAATTTGCGATTAAGAGAGAGCAGAAAAAGTTTACTTTTTATGCCGAACGAGAGCAAATTGAACCCTACAGGGTTAAATTTATTTGAACATTTCCGAACCGACGCGCGAAATAAGAGCAGAGCGTGCTCGCATGCTATGCCTTATGAGAAGGAGGAAGACGATAGTCAACGTGAGTACCTTAGACCTTTAGGTCAGAGGTACGATTAAGCGAGAGTTAACCGATACTATTGGCGCATGAGTTTCCCTATTGGAGAACTCGAGTTTTCTTGTTGGAGAACTGCAGTTCTCTAATAGGGAAACTGCACGCTTGGCGTGAGGGGGTATTTTACCCCACTGAACTCAAACATCTGCCGGTATGCCTCGGCTTTCTTGGGCAGGGAGAGGGGGTATGCACGGGAAGAAGAGGGAAGGCGGTATAGCACCATCTGCTGTTCGTCGGCAAAGAGGCCCGGTATGGGCACATACTGCCCCACGGAGGGCATTTCGGGGAGACCGAGAGATTGGCATAGGGTAGCGGTGGCCTTCTCGCCTGTGGTGACGATTGCGCGGCACTGTGGGATGCTTCCAAGCAGAGCGTGGATGTCTGTCGGCTCAACTACTTCAAGGAATTTGTCCGATGCATTGTCCTTCAGACGACGCACAGCAGTGGCAGTATCGTAGAAACCTATACCCTTCTGCTCAAGAAAAGGAATGATGCGTTCAAGTCGGAAAGTCTTTGCCTCTGTGTCAACAAAATAATCCTTGTCGCCAAAGAAGATAAGTCCCTCGATTCTCCAATGGTCGTTGATAAAGTTAGGATAAAAGAAATCCATGCACCAACGCTTCCTTTGAGGAGGAAAACTACCAAGGAACAGCACACGGCATCCTTCTGGAAGGAAAGGTAGCAGAGGGTGGTATTCCACTCCGTCTTTGGACCTGGCAATGTTGTCCAGATTGAGGTATGGTAAATTATCGAATTGGCCTTTCATAGGGCAAAGATAAAAAATCCCGATGACATATATGCCACCGGGATTCTATTTTTATTTGATGTCCCTACATATTATATAAGGACTGTCGTCTAACTATTAGTCAGCAAGCTTTGCCTTGATGAACTCACGGTTCAGGCGTGCGATGTTAGAGATGGTCTCACACTTGGGACATACTGCCTCACAAGCACGGGTGTTGGTACAGTTACCGAAGCCCAGTTCGTCCATCTTGGCAACCATTGCCTTGGCACGGCGAGCTGCCTCTACCTGACCCTGGGGAAGGAGTGCAAACTGGCTTACCTTTGAAGAAACGAAGAGCATTGCAGAACCGTTCTTACATGCAGCAACACAAGCGCCACAACCGATACAGCTTGCGCAATCCATTGCCTCGTCGGCATTGTCCTT
>JAFYVX010000245.1 GCA_017558255.1 Bacteroidaceae bacterium | reverse complement strand
TCTATGATAAGATGCAATACTATCAGGGAGAAATACTTTATATTGTGTTTATTAGTGGCGGAATAGGCTTCCTGATTGGAGGATGCATAGGCATATATACTTTCACAAGGATGCTCCGTACGGCAGATGATATCCTGAAGCAGATTGAGGAACTGGAGGGGAAGGGGTGAGGAGAAATGAGAAATGAGAACTTTGCGATTAAGCGAGAGCAGAGAAAATTCATTTACTCTGCCGAGCGTGAGCAAAGTCAAGACCGCAAAGCGGGATTAAAGGAGAAATCCACCCCCTCCGCCATACGAACGGAAAGGTGAAAACGGAAAGGTGAAAGGAGAAAACGGAAAGGTTTTATCCACCCCCTCCGCTTCGCTCGTCCACCCTGTCTCAGGGGGACAGTCTGCTGGCGCGAGTGAACGGTGAACGGTGAACGGTGAACGGTGAGGGGTGAGCGGATGAGCGTTTAACGATTAGCGGGGAGCGGTGTGCTTTCCGCTTTTCGTTTAATCTTTGCTTTGTACTCTGTACTCTGTCTCTGGGGGACAAAGTAAGCGGTTTATCGTCTTAATCCGACTGCGTCGTCTTGACTTTGCTCACGCTCGGCATAGTTTAAGCAAGCTTAACTCTGCTCTCGCTTAATCGCAAAGTTCCTCCTCCTCCTCTTCCGTTTGCTATGTGTAGAATGGTTAAATGGAGTAACAGACTATATGAAAATTGGTTAAATGTGTGGTTGGAGAGTTTTAATTTGTTTACTAAATTTCTTCGGATGCGAAATTAAGCATACATTTGCGATGCAAAGTTGCTTCAAAAAGTATAGTTAAATACATTAAGGAGGGAGAAGTTTACGCTGTTTTTGTCTGGATTATCAGAGTCTGGGTGAAATATATGATATAGACAGGACAAGATTGAAGGAAGGCTTTGTAGCTGGGCAAGGGCAATAGTACAGGTTCCCAATCTCTCTCTCTTTAACCCGATTTGGGTTTATATGTTGCGGATAGTATTTGTTAACCGTCTGGTTAGGGGAATCTACAGATATTGAAGTGGTCGATATGCGAAGCGTCTGTCTATGTCCGTTGCTTGTGTTTTTCTTCTGTGGCGCTCCGAGGGTTGATGCGCAGGTGCAGAATATCCGCGAGAAGCAGGATACTGTTTCTCTTGTAAAACTACCAGAACAAATCAGGCTTGAGGATGTCAGGAAGGGACCGCTCAGCAATGCCTTGAATGTGTTGAGCGGTCAGTCGGCTGGCGTGAATGTCAGCACCAATGGAGCGGAAAGGCTGGCTATGCTGAACAGTGTCCGTGTGCGTGGCACCACATCCATTATGGGTGGCAACGAACCTCTGGTGATCATTGACGGCGTTACTTCCGACATCTCTACGCTATCTACCATCTACCCTGCAGATATAGAGGGCCTTACCATTCTGAAGAATGCAACAGAGACGGCGATGTATGGTTCCCGTGGTGCGTCGGGGGTGATTGAGATAAAGACCAAGAAGGGAACAGGCAGGGGATTCGAGATTTCATACGATGGCAACTATGGCATTGAGTCGATGTATAAGCATCTGCAAATGCTCAACGGACCAGAATACATCGCTACGGCACAGGCTCTTGGTGTGGAGTATAATAACGGTGGGTATGACACCGACTATCACGATGCCATCACGCGCACAGGTCTACTGCATCAGCACCACCTGGCTTTCAGTGGCGGTTCTGAGAACTCGAACTATCGTGCCTCGTTTGGCTTCATGGACCATAACACCATAGTAAGGGTGGATGATTACCGCAACTTCGTCGTAAAGCTGGATGCCAGGCAAAAGGCCTTCGGGGGGCGCCTGACAGGTGATTTTGGCGTGTATGGCTACTCCTCGAAGATACGTGACATCTTTGACACGCAGAAGCTCTTCTATTCGGCAGCAGCGCAGAACCCTACATTTCCTGCCGGGCCCGATGCCAATGGCAACTGGCTGAAGAATTCGGTTGCCTCGCACATCAACCATCCGAGAGTGCTTCTTGAGGAGAAGAACGACTCAAAGGAACTGAACTTCAATACGCACTTGGGGGTGAACTTCAGCATACTGGATAACCTGCGCTTGTCGGCATTCGGTTCATACTCATACTCTTCGGCAGAGAATGCACAATTCTGTCCCACATGGGTGTGGGCCCAGGGCAATGTCTATCGTGGGGAGTTCAAGGGAGAGGACTACTTTGCCAATGTGGCTCTGTCGTACAACGGCACTTGGGGAGATTCTCATCTGGAGGCGCTTGTGAGTGCTGAGTATCTCAGACAGGTGAGGACAGGCCTGTGGGTTCAGGCCAAGGGACTGACATCGAACGGATTCTCGTACTACAACATCGGTGCTGCATCGTTGCGTCCGTTTGGCGCTACGGGCAGCAGTTATGAGGACCCGTCGCTTGCCTCCGTAATGGGGAGCGTGACATACAGCTACAGGGACAGATATGCCGTTTCGGCAACGCTCCGTGGCGACGGCTCTTCGATGGTGAGCGACAACAACGCATTCGGTTTCTTTCCGTCGGTATCGTTCAGTTGGGATATGAAAAGGGAGGATTTCCTTGCTCATGAGGGTTTCGTTACCATGCTGAAGTTGAGGACAGGATATGGCCAGTCGGGAAATCTGGGAGGCATAACATCCTATACGACGCTGAACACGGTGAAGGAGAACGGCATAGTGTCTATCAACGGTACGCCTACCGTGACCATGGGAAGCATCAGAAACACAAATCCCGACCTTAAATGGGAAACGCGCTCGACCTTCAATATCGGTCTTGACCTGGGATTGTGGGACAACAGGCTGATGCTCACCTCGGAGTTCTACTACTCGAGGACAACGGATATGCTCTATGAGTATGATGTGCCTGTTCCCACCTTCGCTTTTGACAAAATGATGGCAAACATCGGGTCGATGTCAAACAAGGGTGTGGAAATAGGAATATCAATAGTGCCTGTACAGCAGAAGGATATGGAGATGAACATCAACTTGAACATGTCCTACCAGAAGAACAAGCTGCTCTCGTTGAGCGGTGAGTATAACGGTATGCAGATGACAGCATCGGACATAACTCCCATAGCCTCGCTTTATGGTGCCGGACAGAACGGAGGAAACAACAATGTGGTGTATCAGATAGTAGGTCAGCCCTTGGGAGTGTTCTATCTGCCTCATTGCAAGGGACTGAAAGAGAATGAACTCGGTGGCTACAGTTACGACATAGAGGACCTGAACGGCGATGGGGATATAGACTTGAGCGACGGCGGAGACAGATACATCGCCGGTCAGGCAATGCCGAAGGTGACTATCGGTTCCAATATCAGTTTCCGCTACAAGTTCTTTGACATTGCCATACAGATAAACGGTGCCTTCGGTCATAAGATATTCAACGGCACGGGACTGGCATACAGCAATATGTCCGTCTTCCCTGACTACAATGTGCTGAAGGGTGCTCCCGAAAGGAATATCATCGACCAGAATGTGTCGGACTATTGGCTGGAGAGTGGCAACTATGTCAATATAGAACATCTCACTATCGGTTTCGACATCCCGATGAGGTCCAAGGTGGTGAAGTCGTTGCGCCTGTCGGCAAGCATAGGCAACCTGGCTACGATAACGGGATATAGCGGTTTGACTCCGATGATAAACAGTTATGTGGTAAATGCAACTTTGGGTGTTGACGACAAGCGCACATATCCCTTGTATCGCACCTATTCGTTGGGTTGTAGTGTTCAATTCTAAATCGTTTGCAACTATGAAAAGATATTTCGGTGTATTGCTTGTTGCGCTGACGGCGATGATGACCTCTTGTCTGGACGAAACGCCAAGAGACCAACTCTATGAAGAGGACATCTATAACGACGCAAACAGTATATATATAAATGCTGTGGCAGTGCTCTATAACTATATAGGAGGCAGTGCCAATAGCGAGGGTCTGCAAGGCACTTGCCGCGGTGTCTACGACTATAACACGCTCACCACAGACGAGGCGATGAATCCTGTCCGTGGTGGTGACTGGTATGATGGCGGTCTGTGGGAGAATATGTATCTGCACAGGTGGACACCAGACGACCTGCCGCTTTACAGCACCTGGAAATACCTCTACAAGGTGGTGGTGCTCTGCAACAAGTCTCTCTATTTCATCGACAAGTACAGAGACCGTCTGACTCTGGAGCAAAGCCTCTCGTACGAGGCAGAGGTGCGGGCCATAAGGGCATTGTTCTATTATTATATTATGGATATGTACGGCAGGGTGCCTCTGGTAACATCATACGGACAAAAGCAGGACGGGGTGGTACAGAGCGAGCGTAGTGAGGTGTTCCGGTTTATCGTCAACGAATTGCAGGAGGTGGCAGAGGTGTTGCCAGATGAGCGTAGCAATAAGATGGGTAAGCACTATGGTCGTGCAACCCGACCTGTAGTGCATTTCCTGTTGGCAAAGCTTGCACTTAATGCCGAGATATATTGCGACGACAAATGGACGGACGGCATTGTGCAGAACGGAAAGGATATTTTCTTTACGGTAGACGGGGAGCAACTCAACGCCTGGGAGACCTGTGTGAGGTATTGCGACAGACTTGCCGAGGCAGGATATCGGTTGGAGAGGGAGTATAGCTACAACTTCTCCGTGCACAACGAGAACTCCGATGAAAACATCTTCACCATACCTGTGGACAAGAACATTTATGCCGCACAGTTCTGGTATCTCTTCCGTTCGCGCCACTACAACCACGGTAAGGCATTGGGGGCTTCTGCGGAGAATGGTACAAGCGCCAATATCTCAACCGTCATGGCATATGGCTATGGCACCGATGAGGTGGATGCACGCTTCGAGAAGAACTTCTATGCCGGGGTTGTGGTGGTGGATGGCAAGACCGTGATATTGGACAACGGTAAACCACTGGAGTATATGCCACTGGAGTTGAGGCTCAATCTAACGGGAAGTCCGTATGTCAAGACTGCCGGTGCCAGAATGGCGAAATACGAAGTGGACCGTATGGCTCACGCTGACGGCAAGTTGCCTGATAACGACATCGTGCTGTTCAGATATGCCGATGCACTGCTTATGAAGGCCGAGGCAAAGGTGCGCAATGGCGAGGATGGTTCTGCAGAGTTGAATGAGGTGCGTGGCAGGGTTGGTATGCCTCACAGAGAGGCTACGCTTGATAATATTCTGGAGGAGCGTTTGCTGGAGTTGGTATGGGAAGGTTGGAGGCGACAGGATATGATTCGTTTTGGCATCTATCATAAGTCATACGACCAGCGCACACAGTTGCCTGATGAGACAAATGGATATACTACCGTATTTCCTATTCCGCAGAAGTGTATTGACTTGAACCATAGACTCAAGCAGAATGCCGGATATGAGTAGAAAGAAGAAAGAAGAAAGTAGAACTCAGAGAACTCTGATTACTCAGAATACTCCGATTACTCCGATTACTCCGATTACTCCGAAAACTCTGGTTATTCCGATTACTCCGATTACTCCGAGCAATATACAGCAATGGCAGCAATCAATTTGCTGCCATTGCTATATAGAAGTGTGTGTGTTCGATTATCTGCTTGAGTGCTCCTTGATGCCACAGATGCGGCGTATCTTGTTGGGGATTTCGGTGTTGTCCATAAAGCCCTGGAACTGCTCACAACCTACGCCAATGGCATAGACGGGAACGAAGTCGGCGGTGTGAGAACCGGTGGTCCAGCCGAT
>JAFYVX010000244.1 GCA_017558255.1 Bacteroidaceae bacterium | reverse complement strand
TACATAGAGCGGTTGAACAATGCCCGAGGCCTCATAGATTGCCCCAAGGCAAGGACTCTGGCAAAGAAACTCGTTGAGGAATGTGCCGACTTCTCCCGCCTATCGCAGAGCCGTGTGTACGAAAACCTTTCCTTCCGTGCCAATGTGATTGCCTATCTGAAGGCCATGGTGCTCTATGTGGCAAACGGCGAGAAGTGGGACAAGACGATAGAGAACTTCATCCGTTGGTCATTGAACTACGACCTCTGGTGCAAGATGCACTTCTTCGGCCGAGAGATAGAGATGGCGGAAAGTGCCACGAATAGCGAGAAGCGTAGTGGTCCGCAGAACCTGCTGGAACTATTGCCCGATGTGTTCACCCGAGAGGAACTCCAAAGATTGAGGCATAAGATGGGAGTGGACAAAGGCAGACTATGCGACATGCTCTACAACTGGAGGAGAAGAGGCTATATCGAACTACATGAGAATAGTACCTCGCAACAAGAATGCTTTAAGAAAACGGAGTGGTACTTGAATAAACGGATGAACGGGTGAGCGGATGGTCGTCAGTCGTCAGTCGTCAGTCGTCAGTTAGTTTTTAACGCTTATGCAATTATCAAACAACTTCCGTCTGAGCGAGTTCACTCGCTCGGACACCGCCAAGAGACTTGGCATAGTGAACGAATGCTCCTCGGTGGAGCAAGTATTGAACTTAGCTTACCTGTGCCACATGGTATTGCAACCTTTGCGTGATAGGTTCGGTCCCATCCGTATAAATAGCGGCTATCGGTGCCCGGAATTGAACAAGGCAGTTGGCGGTGTGGCGAATAGTCAGCACCTCCGAGGTGAAGCGGCGGATATCTATCTGCCAACGAAGGCCAAAGGAGAGGAGTACTACGAGTTCATGAAAAACCTGCCCGTATTCGACCAACTTATATGGGAGCGGAGCGGAGGCACCTACTGGATACATGTCTCCATCCGACGGTTGGGAGGAAACCGCAAACAGGTGAAAAGTATTGTGAAAAAACTAAAGTCCTAAAAACTAATAATATGGAACATATAACACGAAAACGAGGAATGTCCTTCGGCCGTGCCGCTATGCGTTACTATCCCGACCTTGGCTATGTAGCGGCCGTGCGACGCTTCCGACAGGAAATAAGAGACACCCAAGGTCTGCATGATGCCTTGATAGCCTTGGGCTACGAGGAGCGCCACCGCTACCTCACACCTGGGCAGATGAGAGTGATAGAAGACTTCTTAGGCGAACCTTAAATAATACAGAAATCCGCAACACCTTGCCATTGATGGGGTGCTGCGGATTGTGTGTTATATTAACCCGCCTCCAATTCCCTGAAGAAAGCAGTTAAGTATATAAAAAGGGTGTGGGAACTGATTGCGAAGTTTAACCAAGAAGATAATTTTCCATAACTCCTTTTCGATAAAGTCCTTCCTTATACCACCGCTGGGCTGGACGCTGAGTGGGTTCGCATACAAATTGAATGACAAAAATGATTATAGACGCTGCCTGAATGCACTTTTTTGTAGCAAATGGGCTCTAAAACCAATAAATTTATATAACTTTACGGCCTAATTATGACGTTTTGTACATAAATGTGCAGATAAATATATCAAAAAGCAAGGACATGGTTATGAAAATCAACCTTATACAAACAGACATACAATGGGCTAATCCAGAGGCTAACCGCAATCATGCTGCTGATATGATGCGCGGCATGGAGAAGGCCGACCTGTATATACTGCCCGAAATGTTCTCTACCGGCTTTGCCACTCAACCCGAGGGAGTGGCCGAAGAATGGCAGCAGGGTACATGTCCATCGCTGGAGTGGATGAAGGCCATGGCCGTGGAATTGGAT
Organism: Bacteroidaceae bacterium; assembly: GCA_017558255.1. Classification (GTDB taxonomy): domain Bacteria; phylum Bacteroidota; class Bacteroidia; order Bacteroidales; family Bacteroidaceae; genus Physcousia. The sequence continues at coordinate 7,765 of JAFYVX010000244.1, read as the reverse complement.
GCCGCCGTGGCCGGTAGCGTGGCGGTGATGGAGGAGGATGGCAGATACTACAACCGTTTCTGCTTTGTTCGCCCCAATGCCGAGTGTACTTTCTACGACAAGCATCATCTCTTTACCTATGGCGGAGAGCATCATAGATATACTGCCGGACAGGAGCGTGTAGTTGCCGAGTTCCGTGGTGTGCGCTTCCTCTTGCAGATATGCTACGACCTGCGCTTCCCCGTCTTTGCCCGCAACAAGGCCGATGAGCCATACGATGCCATCATATACGTGGCCAGTTGGCCCACTCCCCGTGTGGAGGCTTGGCTGGCACTGCAAAAGGCCAGAGCCATAGAGAACCAGTGCTATGTGTGCGCCGTAAACCGTGTGGGCACAGATCCCTCTTGCCAGTATTCGGGTGGCACGCTGATGACAGACCCCTATGGCAAGGTGGTGGCAGAGTGTCCGATGGACGAGGAGAGTGCCGTCTCGGTGGAAATGGATATGGATTCGCTTGCTGCCTTCCGTGAGAAGTTCCCCGTGCTGAAGGATGGGGATGTGTGTGAACGGTGAACGGTGAGCGGTTAAGGGTTGAATACATAAGAATACGAACGATAATTAACAAACAAAAAAAGACCCGAATTGATAAAGCGAAAGAGGGTCCTATAAAAGATAAGATATGAAAAAACTTCTACTTGGAGACGAGGCCATAGCATTGGGTGCCATACATGCCGGTTTGGGTGGTGTGTATGCATATCCCGGTACTCCCTCCACCGAGATAACTGAGTTCATACAGGCCGATGCCGTGGCCCAGGAACGTGGTGTGCATAGCCGTTGGTGTACAAACGAGAAGACCGCCATGGAGGCAGCTCTGGGTATGTCCTATGCCGGTCGTCGTGCTCTGGTGTGCATGAAGCACGTGGGCATGAATGTGGCCGCCGATGCTTTTGTTAACTCGGCCATTACTGGTGTGCACGGAGGTTTGGTGGTGGTTGCCGCCGACGACCCATCCATGCACTCAAGCCAGAACGAGCAGGACAGCCGTTTCTATGCCGGCTTTGCCATGGTGCCTGCCATGGAGCCCAGCAACCAGCAGGAGGCATACGATATGATGCAGAGTGCCTTTGAGTTGTCCGAATCGTTGCACGAACCCGTGGTGCTCCGCATTGTGACACGTCTGGCACACAGTCGTGCTGCCGTGGAGGTGCACGAACCCGTGGAGATGAAGGACCTGGGCATTTGCCAGGAGCGTTGGGTGCTTCTGCCAGGCATAGCACGTACTCGCTACGCTGCCCTGATAGAGAAGCAGGCGGAGATGCTGAGCGCTTCGGAGGCGTCTATATATAATAAGGTGGAGAAGGGCCAGGGTACACTGGGTATCATTGCCTGTGGCATAGGTTACAACTATGTGAAGGAAACCCTGGGCGATAATGCCAACGTGCTTAAGGTTAGCCAATACCCCCTGCCCGAAAACGCCATTCGCCAGATGGCAGAGGAGTGCTCGTCCATACTGGTGGTAGAGGACGGACAACCAGTGGTGGAGCAGCAGGTGAAGGCCATGCTGGGTGCAAGTTATGCGGTGAAGGGACGTCTGACAGGCGATCTGCCAAGAACAGGTGAACTGACCCCCGACAATGTGGCCTTGGCACTGGGTGCTGAGCAGAAGGAGAGAATGGCCGCTTCTGCGGTGGTGGCTCCTCGTCCTCCCCAGTTGTGCCAGGGATGTGGTCATCGCGATGTGTACACGGCATTGAACCAGGTATTGGCCACATATCCCGACTATCGCGTGTTTGGCGATATAGGATGCTACACCCTGGGTGCATTGCCTCCATTCAAGGCACTGGCCAGTTGTGTGGACATGGGTGCCTCCATTACCATGGCCAAGGGTGCTGCCGATGCAGGTTTCCATCCCTCGGTGGCCATTATCGGTGACTCCACCTTCACACATAGCGGCATGACAGGTCTTCTGGATGCTGTAAACGACAAGAGCAACATCACGGTGGTTATCTCCGACAATCTCACAACCGGTATGACCGGCGGACAGGACTCGGCCGGTACCAGTAAGTACGAGGCCATCTGTGTGGCTCTGGGCGTGGAGCCCGAGCATGTGCGCGTGGTAGTGCCTCTGCCCAAGAACATGGAGGAGATTACACGCATACTGAAGGAGGAGATAGACTATCAGGGTGTCTCTGTAATCATACCTCGCAGAGAGTGCATACAGACAGCTGCTCGCAAGGCACGTGAGGCACGCAAGGCCAAGGAGAATGCCTAAGAGAGACCAAACCACCAGAAATACGCAACCGATATTATGAAGAAAGATATTATACTTTGCGGTGTGGGAGGTCAGGGTATCCTCTCCATCGCCACCGTTATAGGCGAGGCAGCCACCAAGGCTGGCCTGAATCTGAAACAGGCCGAAGTGCATGGCATGAGCCAGCGCGGAGGTGACGTGCAGAGCCATCTGCGCCTGTCCACACAACCCATCTACAGCGACCTGATAGCACAGGGCAGTGCCGACTTGATTATCAGCATGGAGCCTATGGAAAGTCTGCGCTATCTGCCTTATTTGGCCAAGGACGGCAAGGTGGTGACAGGTAGCAAACCCTTTGTGAACATACCCAACTATCCCGAGGAGGAAGCCTTGCAGAATGCTCTGAAGCAGCTGCCTTCGCTGTCCATGATGGACATAGATGCCGTGGCCAAGGATGCCGGCAATGCACGTGGTGCCAACATGGTGTTGCTGGGCATGGCGGCAAGACATCTGCAGATTCTTAATGCCGATGAACTGAGGGATGCCATCCGTACCATTTTCGCTCGCAAGGGTGATGCCGTGGTGGAGGCCAACCTCAAGGCTTTTCAGGCTGGCCTGGGAGAGTAATAACAGATAAAAAAGAACAAGTGTGATGAAGAAGATTCTTCCCGACGATAATTCGCCATTCTTCGATGAGAAGATGGAGACCATGACGCGTGCCGAGATAGAGGCATTGCAACTGGAACGCTTGCAGGCTACCGTGCAGCATTGCATGAACTCGCCTTTCTACAGGAGTCGTTTCGAGGAGATAGGTCTCAAGCCCGAGGACATCAAGAGCCTTGACGATATAAGACGTATCCCCTTTACCACTAAGCAGGACTTGCGCGACACATACCCCTTCGGTATGGCCAGTGTGCCTTTGAGAGAGTGTACAAGACTGCACTCCTCGAGCGGTACAACAGGTACTCCCACGGTTATCCTGCACACGCAAAAGGACCTAGAGGAATGGGCGGCACAGGTGGCACGCAATCTGTGGATGGTGGGCCTGCGACCCGATGACGTGTTTCAGAACTCCAGCGGATATGGTATGTTTACCGGTGGTCTTGGTTTCCAGTATGGTGCCGAACGACTGGGTATGCTCACCATACCTGCGGCAGCCGGCAATTCCCTGCGCCAGATAAAGTTCATTACCGACTTTGGCACAACGGCCCTGCATGCCGTACCGTCATACGTGACCCGTCTGTACGAGGTGATGCAGAGCGCGGGTATAGACCCTCGTCGCGACACCAAGTTGAAGGTGCTGGCCATTGGTGCAGAACCTCATTCCGAGGAACAGCGCCGACGCATAGAGGATATGATGGGTGTGAAGGCCTACAACTCCTTTGGCATGAGCGAAATGTGTGGTCCCGGCGTAGGTTTCGAGTGCCAGGAGCAGAACGGTCTGCACTTCTGGGAGGATTACTACATAGTGGAGATTGTGGACCCCGAGACTCTGGAGCCTGTGCCCGATGGGGAGGTGGGCGAGCTGGTGCTCACCAGCCTGTGCCGAGAGGCTATGCCGCTTCTGCGCTATCGCACCAGAGACCTGACACGTGTGCTTGGCAGAACATGTCCTTGCGGACGCAACCACGTGCGTATCGACCGCATGCGTGGACGTAGCGACGATATGATGGTGCTGCGTGGCGTGAACATCTTCCCCATACAGATAGAGAAGATACTGATGACCTTCCCCGAGCTGGCCAGCAACTACCTCATCACGCTTACTACCGACGAGGACAACGACAACATGACCGTGGAGGTGGAACTGGAGGAACTCTTCACCGACGACTTCCGTCGCTTGCAGGGTCTTACCAACCGCATACAGCGTGCCTTGAAGGACGAGATATTGCTGACTCCGCATGTGAAACTCCTGCCAAAGGGTACTTTGCCCGTGTCAGAAGGCAAGGCTGTGCGCGTAGTAGACAAACGTACCGTGTATCAATAACAAACACATAAATAATGATTTATGGAGAATACATTAAAGCAACTGTCCATCTTTATTGAGAACAAGAGTGGCACACTGATAAAGGTGTTGGAACTGTTCAGCAAGGCAAAGATTCAGATAATAGCATCCACCATAGCGGACACTCAGGACTATGGCATTTTCCGTGTGTTGTGCTCGTCGCCATGCGAGGCTTACACCATACTGAAGGAGCATGGCATCAACGTACAGCTGACCGATGTGCTGGCCATTGCCATCGAGGACGAACCAGGGCATGCAGCACTTGCAATCAGTGCATTGTCCGAGACCGGAGTGAACATCCTGTACATGTACTCCTTCCTGTGGCAGGGCAGGGGTGTGCTGGTAATGCGCACGGATGAAAGCGACAAGGCCATGGAGGTGATAGAAGAAAAGGAAATGGTCCTCTTGGGAGAGGATGACTTTAAAATATAACACGAACTATGATTTTCAATCCAGAAATAGAATGCATGTCGCGCGAAAAGATGCGCGAATTGCAGACAGAACGTCTTATCGCAACGGTAAAACGATGCTATGAGAACGTGCCTTTCTATAAAAAGAAAATGGACCAGAAGGGTATCCGTCCAGAGGATATCAAGTCCATCGACGATATTACCAAACTACCCTTTACCACCAAGCACGACTTGCGCGATGAGTATCCCTTTGGATTGCAGGCAGTGCCCATGAGCGAGATTAAGCGCATACATGCTTCGTCTGGTACAACGGGTAAGCCTGTGGTGGGTACATACACACAGAACGACCTTGACAACTGGGCAGAGTGTGTGGCTCGTGTCCTGGCCGTAGGCGATGTAGGTCCCGGCGACGTGGTGCAGGTGTCCTATGGCTATGGTCTCTTTACCGGTGGTCTGGGTGCACATGATGGTGCTGGTAGGCTTGGCGCCATTCAGTTGCCCACCTCTTCGGGTAACTCAGAGAAGCAGGTGATGCTGATGAAGGACTTTGGTACCACTGCCCTTTGCTGTACACCCTCGTACGCCTTGCATCTGGCCGAGGTGATGGATAAGTGCGGTATCAAGAAGGAGGACCTGAAACTGCGTGTAGGCTTCTTCGGTGCAGAACCCTGGACATGGGGTATCCGTCGTGAACTGGAGGCCAAGTTCGGCATCAAGGCAATAGATATTTACGGTCTTACGGAGATGAGCGGTCCTGGTGTGGGTGGCGAGTGCCAGTATCAGGACGGTACTCATGTAATGGAGGATATGTTCTATCCCGAAATCATCAACCCCGATACTCTGGAACCCGTGGCACCGGGCGAGCGTGGCGAACTGGTGTTCACATCGCTCACCAAGGAGGCTATGCCCATTCTGCGCTATCGTACACGCGACCTCACGCATCTCATCTACGAAAAATGCCGTTGCGGTCGTACCTCAGTGCGTCTGGGTAAGATTTTGGGCAGAAGCGACGACATGCTCATCATCCGTGGCGTGAATGTATTCCCCAGCCAGATAGAGGCCATACTGACGGAGTTCCCTGCCTTCACTCCCCAGTATTTCATTACCGTAGACCGCAGGCACAACGAGGACACATTCGACCTGGATGTAGAGTTGCGCGAGGACCTCTTCTCGCCAAACCCTGCCAAGCAGATGCCTTTCATCAAGCATCTCTACGACCGTCTGGTGTCCGTTACCGGCATCAAGCCCAACATTCACATTCAGCCCCCTGGCACTATCCAACGCTCTCAGGGCAAGGCAAAGCATGTGCTTGACAAGCGTGACTTCTCGGATTGGGAGAAGGGCAAGTAAATTCAAGATGAGGATTTGACAGATGAAGATATTTTCAGACGAATTGGTGCAGGAGGCGGCACGTGTGAATCACGTTGCCGACCTCTCACATGCCACCATAGGCGAGACATTGCTCGTGGCTCAATACCTGGAACAGAAGACTGGTTTGCCATTCATACGTATGGATCAGGGCAGCCCAGGTTTGCCTTGTAATACATATGGTATTGATGCTGAAAAGAAGGCTCTGGATAATGGTGCCAACAACCAATACCCAGCGGCGGCCGGTATACCCGAGTTGAAGGACGCGGCAAGCCGATTTGTGAAAGCCTTTATGGACATCGACGTGTCTGCACGTGCATGTATCCCAACGGTGGGTTCCGTGGCAGGTAGTTTCGGTGCATTCATAGCTTGCTGCCAACGTGATGAGAAAAAGAACAAGGTGTTGTTCATCGACCCTGGTTTCCCCATACAGAAATCTCAGTTGCGCATACTGGGCATCGGTTGGAAAAGTTTCGATATATATCCATACCGTGGCGAGGCTCTTCGTGCCAAACTCCTTGAGGAGGTGAAGGACGGAGATGTGGCAGCCATAATTTACTCCAATCCCAATAATCCCGCATGGATATCCCTGGAGGAGGACGAACTACGCATCATCGGCGAGATAGCCACAGAGCACGATATCATAGTGATGGAAGACCTGGCATATTTTGCCATGGACAGCAGACGCGACCTCTCACGTCCATTCCAACCTCCCTTCGTGAGAACCGTGGCAAGATATACCGACAATTATCTGCTCATGCTCTCTGCCTCAAAGATTTACTCCTATGCAGGTGGCCGTATAGCCCTGGTGTGCATAAGCGACAAACTCTTTGACCGTCAGTTCCCCGCATTGGCAAAGCGCTATAACGACAGTGGTGTCTTTGGTCCCACCTTCATAGCAAGCATTCAATACATGATAACCTCTGGTTGTACGGCAAGTACTCAGTATGCCTATGCGGAAATGCTCCGACTTTCATGCGAGGGTGTAATCAACTTTGTGGACGACACCAAGGCCTATGCCGAGCGTGCACGTAAGATGAAGAAGATATTCTGCGATAACGGATTTACCATAACTTATCCTCGCGATGTGACAGAGGAGATTGCCGATGGTTTCTTCTTCTCGCTTTCATACCCTGGCATGACGGGTGGTGAACTGGTATGCGAATTGATTTCCTATGGTGTCTCCAGCATTAACCTGGATACCACCGGCTCTTTGGAGCATGGCGTGAGAGCTTGTACCAGCCGTATGCGCGATGAACTGTATTCCGTTCTTGAGGAACGTATGCAGATGTTCCATCGTGATCATCCCATTGGATAGGTGAGTATCCCCACCCCAATATATCCAAATCCTTACATAAGGCAAACAGAACCCGTGAGTCTCAGCTCGCGGGTTCTGTTTGTTTGGAAACTATTAATGTACGCAAAAATTATTATTGCTTTCCACTAAACATGCAATAATTTAAAAAAAACGGTGAACACCATCAAGTGTTCACCGTCTGTTAGTTTGAGTTGTTTTGCTTTACGTGTGTGTGATTTTCCTACTTTGTTGTCTTCCTGTACGAGCGTAAGCCGTAGATGGATATTACGAAGAAGCATATCAGTGGCAGGACGAAGGACACATTGACAGCGGGATGGCCATAGATGACGCCCATGTCGATGATGGTGCCCTGCATGGGGGGCATGAGTGCTCCGCCCACGATGGCCATAACGAGGAACGCTGCACCAAGCGAGGTGTCCTGGCTCTCGACATTCTCC
>JAFYVX010000243.1 GCA_017558255.1 Bacteroidaceae bacterium | reverse complement strand
TAAAGCCCGGGCAACATTCCTCCGCCAGGCAGATAGACAGATGGCATCGGTCGTTGGGGTGGCAGGGAATAGGTTATCATTATGTGGTGCGGCGAGATGGCAGCATAGAGTACGGAAGACCCGAACAGCAGGCGGGCAGCCCCTGCAAAGAGCACAACAAGCACTCGATAGGAATATGCTACGAGGGAGGTCTGGACTCCATGGGCAATCCCTCCGACACTCGCACCAAGGAACAGAAGAATACCATGCTTGCACTGATAAAGGAACTGAAACAGCGTTATCCGAAAGCACTGGTACTGGGACATCACGACTTGAACAAGCACAAGGCCTGCCCTTGCTTTGATGCAAGAACAGAATATCTATAACATCAAGAACATAACCAGCACTTCAAGCACAAGCACGAGCAACCTGAGCTTGAGATTTATCTCGCAGAGACCCATCGACTGAGGGTTCGTTGTCAACGAAGTTGGAGCGAACCACAGACGAAGGAGATAACCAGCGGTGAAAACCCAGGCCCTATATAGAAAAAAAGAACCGCCATTTGGGCGATTCTTTTGTGTGGACCAGCCTGGGCTTGAGATTTGTCTCGTAGAGACCCATCGACTGAGGGTTCGTTGTCAACGAAGTTGGAGCGAGCCACAGACGAAGGAGATAACCAGCGGTGAAAGCCCAGGCCCTGTAAAGCAAAAAAGAACCGCCATTTGGGCGATTCTTTTTGTGTGGACCAGCCTGGGCTTGAACCAGGGACCTCCAGATTATGAGTCTGTTGCTCTAACCAACTGAGCTACAAGTCCGAGCATCGGGATTTCTCCTTAGCGAGTGCAAAGATATAACATTTTTCCGATACTGCAAGCAATATTCAAGTTTTTTTTGTACCTTCGCACTATGTTTGTTGCAACAATTGGTTTTTTTGACGGTGTGCATTGCGGGCACAGGTTCCTGATATCACAAGTTCTGGAACAAGCGCGCAATGCGGGGTTGCGCTCCATGGCCATCACTATGGACCGACACCCGAAGACCATAGTGGCAACAGATTATGTGCCATGCCTGCTTACTACCACCGAGGAAAGGATTACATTACTGAAGGAAAGTGGCATAGAACATGTTGAGGTGCTGGAATTTGACCGCAAGATGGCAGAGATGACCGCACGCACATTCATGAAGGAAGTTCTTCGTAAACAATTGCATGTGAGCGTCTTGGTGATGGGTTATGACCACAGGTTCGGACACGGTGGTGGCAGCCATGAGGACTACATACAATGGGGCGAGGAGTGTGGCATAAAGGTGGTCATAGCGCGAAAATTCGAGAGGCACTATGCAAGCAGCAGCGAAATAAGGCGACAACTGACCGAGGGCAATGTGGCAGAGGCTGCCAAGCTGCTCTGCCATCCATACGTACTGACGGGTATGGTAGAGAGCGGACACCAGGTGGGGCGCACTTTGGGCTTTCCCACAGCAAACCTGCGCATATCGCAAGAGAAACTGATTCCTGCCACTGGTGTCTATGCGGTGATGACAGAACTGGGAACTGGAATAATGAACATAGGCCGACGCCCCACACTGAACAACGGCACGAACCTTTCCATAGAGGTACACATAATGAACTATGAGGGCAACCTTTATGGCAAGGAACTGCACCTTTCCTTTATTGAGCGCATACGCGAGGAAAGGAAGTTTGCCTCGTTGGAGGAACTGAAGGCACAGATTCGGGAAGACATCAGGCAAGTCTCATCACTATTTGGCACAACGCACAAGGACGTGTGATCCGTCGGCAAGCGTAGTGGCAAAGAGATACAGATCGCCGCCCTCGGCCAAACGAAGTTTCTTGCGCAAGTCTGCCACCGTGGATGGAAAGTTGCGGATGGCTATGTTGGCACGCTTCGTTTCTCCCAACATGGCACGCAGTTCCTTCTTGCCAAAACCACAATAATCAACAACCTTGAAGGCACGCCCCGGGAACGCCTCCACTGGTTCCTTGGAAATGAAAAGATTGCTCATCGGATGCAACTTTGCCACACCATAATGCTGGCATAGTACATCCTGAACTCCTGCCTTAAGGACACTGGCGTTTGGTTCGAAGAGATACATTCCTTGTGCCAAAGCAATACTTTGTCCAGCCACAGACAATACGGCGTCTGACTTCTGCTCGTGCGAGCAGATGAACGGTTCGTCGGCAGATGCAAGATTGACGGCATGATATGTAGGCATTCCCTCGTACTGGGCATCAAGAAAAAACAGCAGTTCCTTGCACTCGCCCTTCACACTGACCACATGAACTTCCCTGACGCACTTCAGCACCACCAAAGCAGCACTGATATCGAGCATGGGAGAAAGTTTTATGATGATATATCGCGAGGTGCGAAGCAAGCCGTCAAGAATAGCACCTATATCTGGTGTACAATCACCTATGGCAACAGTCTTGCGCCCCACTCCATCACGCCTTGCCGGGTCGAGATACAGAAGCGAATAATTTGTAGCAGCACTATGCAGAAACTCGGTGGAATCGGCACAAATTACCTTTGCGCCATTCAAAGACAAGACGTTAAAATTATGCTCAGCCACACGACATAGCTCTGCACTGCGCTCGACATAGCACGACTCTGCAAACAAGGACGCCATATAACTAAAGTCTATACCATAACCACCTGTAAGGTCGGCAAAGCATAGACGTTCCGAAGCATCGGGCAAGAGACGCGACACAAGAGTCTTCTTGTACTCCGCAGTGTGCTCGCTGGAGCACTGCTCCATGGACAAGGCTGGCGGATACCATAAACCGTCCACCTGCGACCAACGTGGAAGTTTCTCGCAAGCCTTCTGCCAGCCCTCTATCTGTTGCAGGCACCACTTGATGTCCACACCATCCTCTGCCTTACGCAAGGCAAGGGCACGGACATCATCCTTACGATGCAGGAGTATGTATTCCTCGTTTGTCATAGCAATGGCAAATATACGAATAAACGAGTAAAAAGATATCAAGCTTGCTTGAATATTTTTGCAACGAGCGAAAGTATATCTGAGTTTACCTCAAAAATACGAATAAGCACGGACCTGTGTAGGCTAAAGATTCACTAATTTAGAGTATAATTACTATCACCACCATTTTTATGTACCTACACCCCCGAAGATTGGCTTAATTTTGCTATATTTGCGGTCTATTATGGAAGATTTCGATATAAGACACGAAGGGCAGGTTCGCGAGAAGGACTACGAGAATGCCTTGAGGCCACTGAAGTTTCAGGACTTCAGCGGTCAGAAGAAGGTGGTGGAAAACCTGAGCATCTTCGTTGAGGCCGCCAAATACCGTGGCGAACCCTTGGACCATACCCTATTGCACGGACCTCCAGGCCTGGGCAAGACCACGTTGAGCAACATCATAGCCAACGAACTGGGTGTGGGATTCAAACTGACCTCTGGCCCTGTGCTGGACAAACCTGGCGACCTTGCCGGCATACTGACATCGCTGGAACCCAACGACGTGCTCTTCATAGACGAGATTCACCGACTGAGCCCCGTTGTGGAGGAATATCTCTATTCTGCCATGGAGGACTACAGGATAGACATCATGATTGATAAAGGTCCCTCGGCACGCTCCATACAGATAGACCTGGCACCCTTCACCCTGGTGGGCGCTACTACACGAAGCGGTCTGCTAACCGCCCCGTTGCGTGCCCGTTTCGGCATAAACCTGCATCTGGAATACTACGACAGCACCACATTGCAGAAGATTATCCTGCGAAGTGCCAGCATCCTGGGCGTCCCCATTGAAGGCAAGGCCGCTGCCGAGATCGCAAGCCGTAGTCGTGGCACACCACGTATAGCAAATGCCCTGCTTCGCCGAGTGCGCGACTTTGCACAGGTAAAAGGCAATGGCAAGATAGACGTGAGCATTGCACGCTATGCCCTGGAGGCACTTAATATCGACCGCTATGGCCTGGACGAGATAGACAACAAGATACTGCTCACCATCATAGACAAGTTCAAGGGCGGTCCCGTGGGCATCAACACCATTGCCACCGCCATAGGCGAGGACGGAGGCACGGTGGAAGAGGTGTACGAACCATTCCTGATAAAGGAAGGCTTTATAAAGCGCACACCACGAGGCAGAGAGGTGACCGAACTGGCATACCAGCACCTGGGGCGCACACCACTTGCCGCAAACGGGCAGCAAGGACTATTTGAGTTTTGATAATTAACGGTGAGCGAATGAGCGGCGAGCGGTGAGCGGCGAACGAAAAGAAAGACGTTAAAGGAGAACAACAATTAGGCTACCCCGAAATGGTATTAAATTATATTTGGATTGGATTCTTCCTCATAGCTTTTGCTATTGCAATCTTCAGACTGGTGTTCATGGGCGACACCTCGGTGTTTCCTGCCATAATGGACAGCACCTTTTCGTCTGCCAAGACGGCATTCGAGATTTCACTGGGCCTGACAGGTGTCCTGTCTCTGTGGATGGGCATCATGCAT